>CAIPBN010000541.1 GCA_903863315.1 uncultured Verrucomicrobiota bacterium
AAGCAAGCCGGTCTGTCGTTCTCTTTCCGGCGGGGCACGCAACCGGGCACACGCACCAGACTCCCTCTCCTCCACGGAGTGCAGGAGAGGGCCGGGGAGAGGAGGTGCGTTGGTCCCGGCGCCCCTCTCCCCAGCCCTCTCCCCGCTCGTGCCTCGCAGGGCGAGGGGGCTCGCTTGCCGTGCTGAATGTGCCAAGTTGTGCCCGCGGCCTTGTCGGAGACCGGCGCTCCGGGCGAGTGACCAGCACCATCCGCCACTGCTGATGTCCGGCCTTGCCAAATTCCTCCGTCACGACGGCCGCCGCCGCTGGCTGTTGTGCGAGGCCCTGGCGTGTCTGGGCTGGGCCAAACTGCTCCTCCTGCTGGTGCCCTTCCGTTGGGTGGCTCCGATGCTGGGCAAACCCCAGACCGAAAGCCCGCCCGCCATCACGCCAACCGAACTGGACTTGGCCGAACACGTCTCTTGGGCGGTGCAAACCGCCGCCAAGCACGTCCCGCTCGGGTTTGTCTGCCTGCCGCAGGCGATGGCCGCCAAGTGGATGCTCCGCCGCCGGCATTTGGCTTCCACCCTGTATCTCGGCGTCGCCCGGCCGGATGAGGTGAAGTTCACCGCGCACGCCTGGCTGCGCGCGGGGGACAAGATCCTCACCGGCCACGCCGAAAGCCGCACCAACACCACCATCGCCACCTTCGCGGAGGACTGCTCGTGAGCGCTTTGGCCCGCTCCGTCAACCTGCAGTGGGTAGGGCGGGCTGTCCTCAGCCCGCCGTCGACCACCCGGAGGCCACTGGACCTCGCCTCGGCAACTTCCCCCTTTGTGCCCTCTGCGCCCTTTCGCGGCGACTTCAACCTGAGAACTTCCGCATTCCGCATTCCTCATTCCGCATTCCCATGAGTGCCCTCTGCGGTTTCCTCAATCTCGACTCCGCGCCCGCCGACCCGCAGCTCGTCGCGGCCCAGCTCGCCCGGCTGAAGCACCTTGGCCCGGACGGCTCCGGCACCTTCACCGGCGGCCCGATGGCACTCGGCCACGCGCTCCTGAGCATCACGCCCGAGTCCGTGGCGGAGACTTCCCCGTGGCGCAGTGCCGATGGGCAGCGCGTGATCGCGTTTGATGGACGGCTGGACCACCGGGACGACTTGTGCGCCGCGTTGGGAGTGCCTCACGCAGAACGAAATGTGCCGGACCCCGAGCTGATCCTGCGGGCGCATGAGAAATGGGGCACCGACTGTGCCGCAAAGCTGGAAGGCGAATTCGCCTTTGCCCTGTGGGACGGACGGAAGCGCGAGCTGTTCTGTGCCTGCGACGCCTTTGGCCAACGCTCGTTCTACTACCACTGCATGCCCACCCGCTTCACGTTCGCCAGCATGATTCGCGGCGTGCTGGCCGCGCCCGGCGTGCCCCGCGCGTTGAATGAACGAACGCTCGCCGGCCGGCTGGGCGGCGTGCCCAGCCTGGGCAAAGACACGCTCTACGCGGGCATCCACCGGCTGCCCGGCGCACGCACCTTGACC
>CAIPBN010000542.1 GCA_903863315.1 uncultured Verrucomicrobiota bacterium
GCAGTTGGTGATGACGACGAAGTAGGTGCCGGCGTCGTTCGTGCCCACGTTGGTCAGCGTGAGCGTGGCGTTAGTCTGGCCAGCGAGGAAGCCGCTCGGCGGGTCAATCTGGACAGTGGGAGGGCTGGTGTAGCCGGAGCCGGAGCTGTCGACAGTGATGGCGACGACGGCTCCGTTGTTCACCGTGGCGGTCGCGGTTGCGCCGCTGCCACCTCCGCCGACGAAGCGCACGGCGGGCGCTTGCACGTAGCCGGTGCCGCCGCTGGCAACCTGCGCGTCGAACACGAAGCCACCCGCAACCAACGCCGTGCCGGTTGCGCCCGACAGCAGCGGTGTCAGGCCGAACCACTGGTAGGTCAATGGCGCGGCACCCGTCGCGTTGACTGCAAAAGTGGCATTGGAAGTTGCGTTGACAGCCTGAGTTGCTGGCTGCGAGGTGATGTGTGGTGCTTGAGACAACGCCGCTGTGAATTCGCGTCCAGCAGCGATGTCCGTCACACCAATCAGATTAGTCGGCACTGTGGTTTGGTCGCCGGAGTTGTCACCCCATGCGACAACAGTTAGGTCGCTTCTCAGGGCTACAGAATGTGCGCCGCCCGCTGAAACTGCCATAACTCCGCCCAATCCGACTGGGACATTTGTCTGCCCGCGAAGATTGTAACCCCAAGCCACCACGGTGCCGTCGTTCTTCAAGACCACGGAATGGTCAGCTCCTGCTGCAATCGCCTTCGCATTGCTCAAAACTTGACCTCCGAGCGTAACCGGAGTTGCGGTTGCAGTGTAGGGAGGGGAAGCGGACGGTGTTCCAGTCACTTGGCCTTGTATGTTGTATCCCCAGGCGACCACAGAGCCATCATCCTTGAGCGCCAGTGTGTGGTCTCCTCCAGCTGCGATAGCAACCACGCCAGCAAGACCTGGTGGCACGTTAGTCTGACCGAAGTTATTGATTCCCCATGCCACCACCGTTCCATCACTTTTCAGCGCGACCGTGTGATTAAATCCACCAGCGACAGCCACCACACCAGTCAACCCCGATGGTGCGATGGTTTTACCGTAGTTGCTATTCCCCCAACCGAGCACCGTTCCGTTGCTCTTTACGACTAGAGAATGCTGGTCTCCGGCAGCGATTGCCATTACGTCACTCAACCCGGCGGTTGGAATATCCGTTTGCCCGTTCGAGTTGTATCCCCAAGCCACCACAGTGCCGTCGCTCTTCAATGCGATGACATGGCCGTATCCCGCTGCAACTGCAGCCACGCCTGACAAGGCACTCCCGGGCACTGTCGCTTGCCCAAGGTCGCTCTTTCCCCACACTGTCACTCGACCCGAAGGCGCGGCTTTCGCGGTGCCAAGTAACGCAAATGCGCCAGAAACAGCAAGCAAGGCCGCGAGTAAGTGGAAAGCCCCAACCGTTCTCATAGTTGGCACCATTAGACAATTCGGCTCCCGACTCAATCCTCAAGTTGTCATTCAATGCGCTCCACTGCGCGTCTGCGCGGCAAGTTGAAAGGGAGTGTTCAGTCCAACCCTGGCGGCTCGCGCAGGCGGCGCTGGAGGTCGCGGGAACCGTGGACGAGGCGCTCGGCAAAAAGTGTGCGGGCGTCGTGGCGGTAGAACAGGAGCAGGCGGTGGAAGGGCCGCTCGGCGCGGAAGGAGCGGATGCCGGCCAGTTCAGGCCAGTCGGTGAAGCGGGGCCGGCCCAGCCCCGGTTGACGGGCGAGCGCCGCAAGCGTGGCTTCGACGGCGGTGATAAAGCGGTCGGCAACCTCCTCACCGGCCTCGTCGCGATACCAGTCCACCTGCCGCTCAAGGTCGGTCCAGAACCAGTCGGAGCGTTGGAGCCGGAGGCTCACGCGCGGGCAGGCTTGCGGCGGGCGCGCTGGCGGAGCTGCGTGAAGTCCTGCCGCGTGACGGCGCGGTGCGGGCCGCGCACGGCGCAGAGGAGCAGCTCGGCGAGTTCCTGGGAGTCGGTTTCGGCGGGGTCGTCCTTGGCGCGAAAGTCGCGCAGGGCGGCGCGCACGACTTCGTCGGCGCTGGCGTAGCCGCCGACGCGCACCTTGGCGGACACGAATTGCTCCAAATCTTTGGTCAAGGTGACGTTCACGGGAGAGCAACTAAAACGAATTCGCGGGCATTGCAAGGCGGAGTTTGAAAGGCGTCAGGTCACGCAGCGAGAGCCGGCAACGGAATCACTTTGCCGCTGGCAGGATTTTCCGGCGGCAGGGTGTTGAACCACGCGAGCGCGTCGGCGGCGGGGACGAGTTCCTTGTAGTGCGCGTGAATCATCGCGGGGGAGTTGCCGGCTTCGAGCGCGACGCGGTTGAGGTCTTGCGTGACCGAGAGCCGGTAGGAGCAGAAGGCGTGGCGGAGGCCGTTGCGTTTCCAGCGGAAGGGGAGCTTCGCCTTGCGGGCGGCGCGGCAGTCCCGGAGGGCGGCGACCACGGCGTCGTGAAGGCGGTTCTCGCCGGTGACGGGACTGACGGGGCCTTCGCTGCGGACGTAGGGCGCGAGCCACGCTCGCGCGGCGTCAGAGAGCGCCACGACGCGGCGCGTGGCGGTCTTGGCCTTCGCAGCAGTGACTTCAACAAGGCCCTGCTCGAAGCGGACTTCGGACCAGTCGAGCCGGAGGACTTCGGCGGTGCGCAGGCCGCAGAACGCGCAGATGACCATGGCCGGCACGAGGTCGGGCCGGACGGTGAGCGTGGCGTCAAGAATCTCGCGGAGTTCGGCGGGCGTGAAGACGAGCGTGGGGCTGGGCTTGGCTTCGGGCTTCTCAATGCCGTCGAGTTCGTCGAGCAAATCGCGTGGCGCATACTTCCGGCGCACGCACCAGCGGATGAGGGTGCGAATGTGTTTGAAGGTGTTGAGCTTGCTGCGTGCGGCCATGTCGAGGTCGTCGAGGTAGGTTTGGAGCATGGGGCCGGTGAGTTGCGCCACGGGCAGGGAGAAGGCGGCAGCGAAGCGGGCCAGGCGGCAGCGGAGGTCGCGCAAATGCCGGTCGCCGCGTCCGGCCTGCTCCTTCGCAGCGATGAACTCGTTGACGGCATCCGGCACGAGCTTTTCCTCGCGCACCTGGTTGTGACGGACAAGGTAGTCGTCCACGACTTGCTTGAGGCTCACGCACGCGGGGAGTAGCCGGCGCGCGTCGGCGTATTCCTTCACGGCGTAATTGAGCGGGATGGAGTCGGGCGCGCGGAGCTTGGCTTGCAGGTCGCGGAGCAAGTCCACGGATTGAGTGTAGATGGCGCGGTCAGCGGGCGAGAGCTTGAGGACTTCGCCGTCGCGGTTGGCGAGCTTCGTGACGATGAGGTCGGCCTCAGCCTTGGCCTTGGCGAGGTCGGAGAAGCGGCGGCGAATGCGTTCGTTGCCCTCGAAATAAATGAGGGTGAACCGCTCGTAAGTCGCGCCGTTGACGACGTTCTGCTCCGGCACGATGCGGACGGAGACGTTGCCAAGGGCAATTTCGAGGGGTTTCGAGGCTGGCTTGGAGGGGCGCGTTTTCATGCGCTTACGTGACCCCAAAACGCCCCCAAAGTCAAACCGTTCTAATAAATGCCTTATTTTAGTGGTGCCGGTGGCGGGACTCGAACCCGCACGACGTTTTACCGTCCCGGGATTTTAAGTCCCGTGCGTCTGCCATTTCGCCACACCGGCAACCGTTGATTACCAATAAGTTACGAAAACACGCCTCGCCAAAGTTTGACTTTGCGACACTTTTTGCGACACTTTCACGTCATGAGACGGCAAGCAATCGCAAGCAAGGCGGCAGGTCAGGATGGTGGGCGCAATTCGCATCGCCGCCATTCTTACCAGAAAGTTTTGGACGGGCGCAAGCAACCCATCCGAGGCCTGTGGACGCGCAACGGCAGTTTCATCGCGCGCGTGCGGGTGCCGGGCGACGGCGGGAGCATGGTGGCCAAGTGGGTGCCCCTGACTGACGACGACGGCCGGAAGCTCACAGCCTTGGGTGATGCCCGAACAGCCTTGGAGAAACTCCGCACCCAAAGGCACGACGACGATCTGCCGGTCTTGGGGCGCGTGCCCACGCTGGCGGAATATGTCCCTGACTATCTGCGCCATCGGGAAACCCTGACCCAGCAAAACGCGCTTCGCCCCGTCACCTTGAGCAAGGATCGGGGAATGCTCGCCGCCTGGGTCGAGACGTATGGCGGCCTCCGCCTGAACCAGTTGAAAGCCGCGCACATCATCCGCTTTCGGGATGAAATGCTGCGCGACGGCTACAGCCCCCGCACGGCGAACATTGCCGTCATCACGTTGCGTGGCCTGTGCAAGCACGCGAAACTGGAAGGCCACCTCAAGAGTCTGCCGATGCAGGACCTTTGCCAGCTCAAGGGGACGGTGGAAAAACGTCGGCTCGTGAGCGCGGCGGATCTGGCCAATCTCGCCGCCGTCGCCTTGGAACCGCGCTTCGCCGGGGGACGGCTGGCCCGGGTCGGCGAGGCGGGCCAACCGCTCAAGAATGCCGCCCAATTCGCCGACTACCTGCTGCTGATGGCCTACGCCGGATCACGGCGCAACGAAACCCTTCGGCTGCGCTGGGCCGACGTGGATTTCGCCGGCGCGCAAATCACCATCGGTGCGGACGGCCTCGCGAAAAATTATGAAAGCCGCGTGGTGGATTTCAACCCGAAGCTGGAGGATCACCTCCGCGCAATGCACGCGCGCCACGCGCCGGATTCGGAATGGCTGTTCCCTTCCCCACAACGCGGCGAACGCGACCGGCCGGCCAAGACCTTCATGGAAAGCCTGCGGCTGGCGCGGCTGGCAGCCGGGATGCCGGAGTTTGGCTTCCACGACTGCCGCCACTTCTTCATTTCCTACTGCGTGATGTCGGGCCTTGATTTCATGACCATTGCGCGCTGGGTGGGGCACAAGGACGGCGGCTTTCTGATCGGCAAGGTTTACGGGCACCTGAGCAATGAACACGCGAAAGCTCAGGCACAACGGGTGAACTTCGGACCGGCCGTGTTTTCACCGGATGTCGTTAAACAGAGTGTGCGCTAAGGTCGTCTTCATGAGCATTCCTCCCATCGCCGCAATCCGCATGGTGAAGTATCGGGACCAATTTCGTCTCACTCCGATCTGCTTTTGTCGAGATGTTGTGGCGCTGGGCCGATTGAAGGCCAGCCTAGTCGGACCGGGGCCAGAATCTGTCTTTGGCGCGCTCTATGATGCCGTGATGGGCGATGAGGAGATTTGGGTGGTCGGGGCTTGGCGCTTGTTCGAAAACAAAGACGTCGAGGTGCAATACTACGTCACCTGCGATCCAGAAACCACCGAAGCCGAAGCGCAAAGTGAATATCTTCGCGTGTTGGACTTCCTTCGCCTGAGCCGCGAAGATCTGGAAGCATTTGCTCAATGCTTCAAAGCCACGCAGGAGGACTACGATTTCATCGACAATCGCTTCCCCAAGATTCAGACGCCACCCAACCCGGACGAAGCCGAGACGAAGGACCTCTACGATGCTCGCTTGAAGGCACTTGCGGGGTTGCAACCAAAGACGGTCGGCTTAGTGGCGAAGATTCTTGCAGCAGAGAGTGATGATGCGCGCCGAGCGCTGGAATGGGAGGCGGTGCAAGCCTACTTCGCGGAACTGGCCCAATACTGGTCTGAAGAGGAGGTTCTCGCCTGGCAGAAGGCGAATCCGTTGGGCAGTGACTGGTTGTGTGAGTTTGCCAAAGTGCGAACCGGAGCCCGGCGTCAACTGGATCCGGTCAACCACGAGCTGGCGCTGAACTGGCTGGCCAAGAAATACAACATGCTGACTGAAGCGGAACTGGCAGATGCAATCTTCGCTGCAACCGGAGTGCGAATCAATGCTGCGACCGTGAAGAAGCGCCGCGAGCGCCTCGGCCTGCTATCGAAGCGCTCTCCAGGGCCGCCGCCCAAAAGTCAATAGTTTGGGACGCGTTTGAAACGGCTGCGTCCCAAACTCCTGACAGCGCGAGCGTGCCCGATAGACTGCCAGCGTGAATTCGCTGGGCACGCAAACACAAAGCTCCGCCTCGGCAGTCGTCAGCCTCTCCCGCTGGCTGGCTGGCGTGGGGGTTGCGTCCTGCACCGCGTGGCGCTGGCGCAAGAAGGGCTGGCTCAAGACCGTCAACATCGCCGGGCGGCAATACCTCACGCGCGAGGCCA
>CAIPBN010000543.1 GCA_903863315.1 uncultured Verrucomicrobiota bacterium
CCTCGCCCTCGCGCAGCCACTTCCCCGCAGCGACTCCCGGCCGGCCAATCCAGCCGACTTGAACCAATGGCAGGAAAGCCAGCGCGGCCTGCTGGGTGGCGTGGTCCGCGCCAAGCATTATCGTGTCCGCGCCGAGCTCGCAGGAACCACGACCACCAACGAAGTCACCGCGACTTTCTGGCGGCTGCGCATGGACGATGCCTGGACCGTCCCGGCGGTGGAGCTGGTTCGCGGAGTTCCATTGTCCACCGTGCTGCTGGTGGGCGATGCGGGGCGCAAGGAGCTGTCAGCAACGGTGGAATCCCTGCTCAAAGCACGCCGTCGCGTGGTGGCAATCGACCCGTTTTATTTTGGCGAATCCCGCCTCGGCAGGCGGGATTTCCTGTTCGCCCTGCTGGTGGCGGCCGTTGGCGACCGCCCGCTGGGCCTCCAAGCCAGTCAGCTCACCGCCGCCGCCCGCTGGCTGGCCCAGGACCGCAAGCTCGGCCCGGTCACACTGGCCAGCACGGGACCGCGCAGCAGTGTGTTTGCCACGGTGGCGGCCGCGCTGGAGCCAAAGAGCATCAGTGGCCTGGAGGTGCGCCAGCCGCTCGGCAGCTTGCGGGAGGTCATCGACAAAAACCTCGGCGTGGAGAGCCAGCCGGAGCAGTTTTGCTTCGGCCTGCTGGAGAAGTTCGATGTGCCGCAGTTGCGCGCACTGGTCGCACCCAGACCAGTCATCACGGTTGGGGAGTAAGCCTCGATCCAGCGCGGCAAACCGCCAGAACTTCGGTCCACCGTTCCCGCTATTTCTTTGTCTCGGGTGCCTTCTGCCCCAAACCAATCAAGTAGATCATCGCGGCGGAAACCAGCATTGAGCCGGCAAGGTAATAAATTCCGCCAACGAATGAGCCCGTCAAACTCTGAACCTTGCCCAGCACGTAGGGCCCCATGAAGCCGCCGAGGTTGCCCACGGAGTTGATGAAGCCGATGCTGCCCGCCGCCGCCGCGCTCGTGAGAAAGAGGTTCGGCAGCGCCCAAAAGGCCGGCAGGTAGGCCTTCACTCCGCCGAAGGCAATCATGAACACAATGATGGTCAACGGCAGGTTGCCTTGCGTCAGCGGCGCACACGCCAGGGCGACCGCGCCAATCACAATGGGCACCGAGGCATGAAGCCGACGCTCCTTCAGGCGATCGGAATTCCACCCGACGAACAACTGCCCGAGCAGGGCGACGGTGGGCGGGAGAATGATGAGCCAGGTGAGCGCATCGAACTTCAGGTTATACCACTGCTGCAAGATGCTCGGCAGGAAGAACTCGATGCCGTAGTTCGCCGTCACGCAGAAGAAATACGCCGTGGCCAGCAGCAACACCTTGGGATGCCGGAGCGCCTCGAACACCGTCATGTGCTTCCGGGGGCCGGTGCCCTGCTGGGCGGCCAGCTCCTCCTCCAGGGCCTTGCGTTCTTCCTCCGTGAGCCATTTGGCGTGGTGCGGTTTGTCCGGCAGCATGAACAGCACCATCACCCCCAGCACCACGGCGGGAATGCCCCAGAAAATGTAAACCCACTGCCAGCCCTCCAGCCCCATCAGCTCCGGGTGATGCACGGCCACGCCATTGACCACCTCGTCGGTGCCGATCTTGAGCATCAGGTTGGAAATCTTAGGGCTGATCATCTGCGCGATGGGGGTGGCCACGAAGAAATAGGCCAGCGCCTTGGTGCGGTCGCGCACCGGAAACCAGTGCGTGAGATAGACGATCACGCCGGGGTAGAAGCCTGCTTCCGCCAAGCCCAGCAGGAAGCGGATGAAGTAAAACTGAAACTCGCTGACCCCCACCTTCCAGCCGAAGGCCGCATTCATCTTCGCCACGGTGGTTACGGAGATGGACAAGTGCGTGCCGACGAACGCGGTGAGCGCCGCCACAATGCCCCAGGAAATCATGATGCGGCTGATCCACTTGCGGGCACTCCAGCGTTCCACCAGCAGCGTGCCAGGAATCTCCAGCAGGAAGTAGCCGACGAAGAACACCCCCGCGCCAAAGCCGATGACCGCGTTGTCGAAGCCCGGCAGGTCCTTCGTCATCGTCAGCTTCGCGATCGCCACGTTGGAGCGATCCACGTAGGCGATCATGTAGGAAACGAACAGCAGCGGAATGAGCCGCCAGTAGGCCTTGTTGCGTGCGCGGTCAAGCGCGGAGGGAGGGGGAGTAGAGGCTTCGGCCATGCGATGACGTTGGTTCGGGCTGATTTAAGGCGCGAGCGTGCCCAAGGCGCTGGCCCGACTCAAGGTGTGATTGTCCCTCCCGCGAGATTTTCGCCTCCGGCACCCGGCCGCCTAATTGGCCAGCAAGCTGGTGATGGTCGCCATCATGTAGCAGGCCAGCAGCCCCCCCACCATCGCGCGCACCCCGAACTGGGCGAGCTCCGCGCGACGGCTCGGAGCCAGCGCGCCAATGCCGCCAATCTGGATGGCAATGCTCGCGAAGTTCGCGAAGCCGCACAGCGCGTAGGTGGCGATGGTGAAGCTGCGCGGGTCGATCGTGTCCTTCAACTTCGCCAGCGAGAGATAGCCGATGAACTCATTGAGCACGATGCGCTCCCCCAGCACCTGGCCAACCGCCACACAATCCTTCGCCGGCACGCCCATCAGCCAGGCGAAGGGGGCGTTCACCCACCCAAAAAGTTTTTGCAGCGTCACAGGGTCAGACATCTTGAAGATTTCCGTCTGCGGCACCGAAATAAGGAAGTTTGCCATCGCCACCACGGCCACGAAGGCAATCAACATGCCCATGACATTCAGCGACAGCGCCATGCCCTCGCTTGCGCCGCGGCAGATGGCATCAATCCCGTTGGTGGATTCCAGCTCCAACTTGGCCGTTGCGCCTTCGGCCGTCTCGCTCTGCTCCGTCTCGGGCAGCATGATCTTGGAAATCAGCAGCGCGGCCGGGGCGCTCATCACCGACGCCGTCAACAGGTGCCCGGCGGAAACCCCAAACGAGACGTAGGCCGCCATCACCCCGCCGGCGATGCTGGCCATGCCGGGAATCATCACCGCCAGCAGCTCGCTTCTGGTCATGTGGGCCAGGTAGGGCTTGATGACCAGCGGCGCCTCCGTCTGCCCCATGAAGATGTTCGCCGCCGCCGCGAGGCTTTCGCTGCCACTGGTCTTCATCACCCGCTCCATCACCCAGGACATGCCTTTGACCACCCGCTGCAAAACGCCGTAGTGGTAGAGCAGCGAGGAGACCGCCGAAACAAGGATGATGGTTGAAGAGACGGTGATGACGAAGATGAAGGCGTTCTCCGGGCCCCACTTGTCCGCCAGCAATTTCCCGTTGGCCAGCGGGCCAAAGACCATCTTGGAGCCTTCCTCTGCAAAGCCGATCAGCCGGTCCACTGCCCGGTTGGTGTAGTCAAAGATGGCCGCGCCAATTTTGGTGCGCAGAATGAGCCAGGCGAAGACGAATTGAAGGGCCAGACCAGACCAGACGGTGCGCCAAGGAAACCGTTTGCGGTCCAGCGATAGAGCCCACGCCAGCGCGATGAAAGCGACCAGTCCGAGCAGGCCGATGAGCTTGAGGAGCATGGCGGGAAGTTAGGCAATCCAAGGACCGACCGGCAAGGTTTCTCCCGAAGCCGCAAGGACCCGGCAAGCCCCTCAGTCCAGCGTCTTCTTGGGGGCCGCGATGTTGATTTGCGTGGGGCCAGCCGGCTTCGGAGCGGGCGGCGGGGTTGGGGGCGGAGGCGGCTTGGTGCCCGGCGGGGGCGGCGGGGGCGGCGGAGGAGGAGGAGGAGGAGGCAGGGCCTTCAGCCGGTTGACCACAAACTGCGGAAGATTCTCTTGCAAGCTGGTCACACTGGAATACTCCCAGCCGGCCGGAATGCCGTAGCGGCTGCACTGTTCGCGTGCCCCGTGATAGGCCAGCACTCCGGTCGGATGAATCCAAAACCAGCAGATGATCTTCGGGTTGGCGCGCAGCTTGACGAGCGTCTTGCGAAACTCCGAATCATTGTCATCGAGCTTCTCGGGCAGCTCACCCCCATCGGCTTTCGGCACGATTTGCATCAGCACCCGGTCGCTGGTGCTGTTGGACAGGGGAATGGGAAACACCACGTCCACGAAGGTGTCGCCCAGCTTCTGCTCCCGGAGGAAGTTGACGGTCTTGAGATGGTCGAAAACCGGGCCCAGCTTCGCGTCCCCCGGCTGGGTTTCGTAGAGTAGTTCCTTCTTGGCCTTCTGGACGGCGTTGAAGGCGACGGTGCGCCAGCCGGAATCCAGGCGGTCGGTCGGGCCCAGCATATAGACCCGGTTGCTCAGACAGAGCACGCGATACATGATCGCCTGGGCGGGAATGGGCTTGGCCACCGGGACGCGGACATCCACCGGATCGGGGTAAGTGGGAAGCGGGGTCTTGTCCAAGGCGGACTTGAGATTGTCGCGCTCGGTCAGCAGACCGGTGACCTGGGTCTTGATCTCCTTCTCAACTTCACGTCGCTCGGTGACTTCCTTCATCAAGGTCTCAAAGTCGCGGACTTTGATGCCCTTTTGTTCCAACGTGCTTTCAAACGCGCGCAAATCCTCGGCCTTGCCCTTGGCCTTTTCATCCAGCTTGGTCTGGTCGGCCCCGGCTTTGTCGGAAGCCATCTTGGCAGTTTGAAGCTGCTTCTTGGCCTTGTTGAGATCTTCCTGCGTAACGCTGGCGAAGGACTCCTCAATCTGCCCCGCCTTGTCGTTGACCTGCATCTGGACGATCATGAGCACCAGCAGCAACGTGCCAACCACGTTGGTCATGTTGTCCATCATGGAGTCCATGTTGACTCCCTCATCAAGGTTCTGTTGCTGTCGTTTGGCCATGTCAGGAGCTGGTTACTTCATATACTTCTCGAACTGGCTCAGATCCACTTTGCCTTGTCCGGGGATGGGCATCTTGCTGGTGGCGAGCTTGAAGTTGCCCTCCGCCCACCCTGCTCCGCGGACGTAGCTGTTCCAGCCGTCCGTGCGGACGAGGAAGAGGACCAGATGGTTCTTGTTCTGCGCCACCTGGGCGAGGAAGGAGTTGTATTCCTTGTCAGCCCCAATGGCTCCGGCGGCGATGCGCATGCGGTCGTCCTTGTTCAGATGAACGACAATGGAATCACTGTTGGCCTCCACGACGTAAAGCCGGCGGCCGACGGCGAAACCCGTGCCCCCACCCTGCACCCGCAGCGGCGGCTTGAGGGTCTCCGGCTTGATCTGCCGTTCAGCCAGATCATCCTTCAACTTGGCGATCAGCTTTTGCAAGCGGGGCTTTTCCTCCTGCAACGTGGCAATGGTGATCTTGAGGCTTTCAACCTCCGCCTGCAACCGGGTGCGGATTTGATCGCTGGTTTCATCGCCTTCGGTGATTTCCTGCAAGCGGAGCAAGCGCTTTTCCATCTCCTCCAAGCTGGACAGTTGATCCGTCAGCGCCCGGAACTCGGAGAGTTGAGCTTTGATCTTCATCATCTCCTCGCCCAGCGGATTCTTCTTGGAACCACTGGTGGCGGCGGCCGAGGCCTGCGCGATGGTGAGCACGCAGATCATCACGACCAGCGCCCCGGACAAGCACACCAAGATGCTCATGAACGGGAAGAGCGAGACGTTCGGAACGGCGCTGGCTTTGACGCGGGCCATGATGGTTTACGGTGCGGTGGTTCGACGGGTGTTTAGCTCTTGCCCATCAGCCGGCTGAAGACACCGCCTTTGGCGGGTGCCTCCGCATGCTGAATGATGATTTGTTTCCCGCCCAAGGCGGTGAGCGTTTCGTTGAGCGCGGTAATGCCCTTCTGGAGCGTGGCGAGCTGCGTGTTGGCCGTCTGCATGGCGTCGCTGGAAGCGCGGGCCACATCTTGCTGGACCTTGTTCATGCCGGACTCCACGGACCGGGCCACACTGGCCTGCGCGTCCTGCGCTGCACGATCCAAACCGCCCAACTGACCGGTTACGGCGCGGACACTCTCGCTGAGCGTGCCCAACTGCTGGGCCACCGGGCGGAGGCTGTCCTCCAAGGCCTTGATCGCGTCGCGCTGCATCTGGCGGCTGGCCTCCAACGAGGCTTGCTGGGCGGCCGTTTGCTGCTCGCGACCGGCGCGTTCCAACTGGGACATCTGGCTGATGGCGTTCTTCATCGCGTCGCCCAAGGAAGCAAGCTGCTGGGCGGCCGGCCGCAGAGCCTCCTCCAGGCCACGGGCGGCGTCGCGTTGCAACTGCGCGGTCGCCTCGTGCATGGCGCGTTCGGTGGCCATCTGCTGTTCGCGGGCCTGCTTTTCCAGACCGGCCACGTAGCTGCCGGTGCCTTTGACCGCTTCGGCCAGATTGGTGAGCTGCTGGGCGGCCGGGCGGACAGTGTCTTCCAAGGCCTTCGCCAAGTCGCGCTGCAAGCGCGTGGTCGTCTCGATGAAGGACTGCTGGCCGGCAGCGTGCTGCTCGCGGGCCTGCTTCTGCATCGAGGTGGCCTCGGTGACGGCGTTCTTCGCCGTCTCGCCAATGGCGGCGAGCTGGGAAACGGCGGGCCGCATGACTTCTTCCATGGCCTTGGCCGACTGGCTGGCCGTGTTGCGGATGGACTCCGCGAGGCTGCGCGAGGCTTCCTCCTGCACGCGGGCAATGGATTCCTGCATGGCCCGCTGCATCGCGGCCTGCTGCTCGGATGCGCTGCGCTCCAGCGTGGCAACGTGGCCGGCGGCGGTCTTCACGGTGTCGCCCAGAGAACTGAGTTGCTGCGCCGCAGGACGAATGGCGTCTTCCAAGGCTTTGGCGAGATCCCGCTGCAAGCGCTCCGTGGTCTCAATGAAACTGCGCTGGCCAGCCGCGTGTTGCTCCTGCGCCTGCTTTTGCAGCGCCGCGGACCCCGCCACGGCGGCCTTGGCAGTTTCGCCAATGCTGGCCAGGTGCTGCATGGCAGGCTTGATGGATTCTTCGATGGCCTTGGAGGACTGGGCGGCCGAGGCCTTGATGGATTCTTCGAGCACCTTCGAGGCGTCCTTCTGCACGCTGGCGACGGCTTCCTGCATCGCCTTTTGGACCGAGCTTTGATGTTCGCTGGCCTGCTTCTGCAAGGTGCCGACATGCTGCGCCGTGCTCTTGACCGCCTCGGTGAGCGCGTTGACCTGCTCGACGGCCGGCTTGAAGGTGTTCTCGATGGCCTTGGAGGTTTCGCCAATGGAACTTTTCATGGCTTCGGCAATCACCTTGCTGGAGTCCTGCTGGAGTTTGGCGAGGGTTTCCTTCACGGAGGCATCCAACTGCGCCTGCTGGGTGGAGGCGACCTTCTCCAGCGCACCGACATGCTCGGTGGCCTTCTTCAAAGTGGAGGTCAG
>CAIPBN010000544.1 GCA_903863315.1 uncultured Verrucomicrobiota bacterium
ACTATGAAAACATTTCAAGGCTACCGGCTCATCACGCCGGACGACCTGCATTGGCGTCCGTCGAATCTGATGAAGATTCCGAACGCAGATTTTCTGGAGCGCACGGGGAGCGAGAACATCGGTGCCCGTCTCTGGCGATTGCCGCCGAAGAGCGCGAACACGCTGCACAAGCATATCCGCGCTGAAGAGTTCTACTTCGTTCTCGAAGGCACGGGCCGCCTGCGCGTAGGCGAGGAGACGTTGACGGTTCCCCAACATGGCGGCGTGCTGGTCGGCCCGGACCAGTTGCGGCAGGTGTTCAACGACACCGACGCCGAGGTGCTCTGGCTCATCATCGGCGCACCGGAGGAACTAGAATTCCTGCAAGGCTCGAAGTCGAAGATGGACCTGTCGCTCATCTACCCGACCGACCCGACGCAATTACCCAAGGAACTCGTCGGCGCGGAGTGGCCGCCGAGAAGTTAAAGGTGCTGTTCGCCGGCAGCCGCTCGCTTGCGGCTGCTTTTTGCCCATGCTCTACTGCGCGCATGGCACAATCCTATCCAACGCTCATTCCCGGGCTGCGCAGTCCGTTCGATCAGGTCAACGGCCTCGTCTATTTCGGTCGCATGCTGGACAAGATCCGCCTCGCGGCGGCGGGGAAGCTGCCCGCGGGCTGGCAGGCGGCGCGCGGCGTGGTGAAGGGGAGTTTTGACTGGCGCTGCTGCCTGTTCCTCAAGCTCGATTACGCGAAGCTCGAAGCGGAGACGCTCAAGGGCGACAAGACCGATGCCGAGCTGCTGGAATGGGCATTCCAGCACGGCCGCCATCCGGACGATCAGGAGATCGAGGTCTGGAACGCGTTCATGACCAAGCGCGGCTGGCGCGATGCCGGGACGCAGCGATTGAACGAGCGGCTCGCCGAGATCGGCCTCCCGGCCGGCACGGTGCAGACGATGTTTGAGTTCATCGATCTGGACGAGGGCCGGCTTCAGCCCGGATCGCGCTGAAGTCAGCCCGCCTTCGCGAGATCGAGGAAGACGATGATCGAGGGGTTGCCCACGGCGGCGTAGTGGCCGGTGAACTTCAGGCCACCGGTCTGTTTGTCCACACGGAACACGGCGAGGTTGTCGCCCCGCTGGTTGCAGCAGTAGAGGAACTGGCCGGTGGGGTCGAAGTTGAAGCTGCGCGGGTAGTTGCCGCGCGTCCACTCTTCGCCGAGGTAGGTCAGCTCACCGTTCTTGCCCACGGAGAAGATGCCGATGCTGTCGTGCAGGCGGTTGCCCGCATAGACGAACCGTCCGTCAGCGGAGACGAGGATCTCCGAGCAGAAATTGCTGCCTGCGAAGCCCGGCGGCAGGGTTGAAATCGATTGGCGCGCGGTCAGCCGGCCGGTGGCCGGGTCGTAATCGAACAGGACAACGGTCGAGCCTTCCTCCTGGATGGAATAGAACCAGCGGCCGTTGGGGTGGAAGTGGAAGTGGCGCGGTCCGTCGCCCGGCGGCAGCGAGATGGCGGGAGGATCGTTCGGGGTCAGCACGCCTTTCTGCGCATCGAACTTCCAGACGAAGATTTGGTCCAAGCCCAGATCGACGTGCAGCACGAAGCGGCCTGAGCGATCCGCCTCGATCATGTGGGCGTGCGTCCGGTCGTGGCCGCTGAAGGCGAAGCTGCCGGGCGGGGCGTGGGTGGCTTTGGTGGGGCCGATCTTGCCGGCGTCGTTCTTCACGTCGCTGGCTTCTCCCAGCCGGCCATCGGCCAGGATCGGCAGCACCGCGACCGAGCCGCCGAAATAGTTCGCGACCAGCAGGAAGCGGCCGGACGGGTGCAGGCTCACGTAGGTGGGCCCGGCCCCGCCGGAGCGCACGGTGTTGAGCAGCTTCAGTTGTCCATCGGCGCGGTTGATGGCGAAGGCGCTGACGGTTCCCTCCTTGGCGTCGCCCACGCGGTCCGTCTCGTTCGCGGAATACAGGCGCGTGCCGGCGGGGTTCAACGCCAGGCAGCTCGGGCTGGTGCCCAGCTCATACACCCCGCTGGGAGTCAGTGCGCCAGTGGTGCGGTTCACCTGGAAGAGGTGGATGCCGCGGCCGTTGCCGGGCGGCAGATCGACCTGCGTGGGCAGCATGTCGCGCAGCGGCGAGCTGAACGTGCCGACGTAGGCCATGAGCGGCCCCTTGGCTGCGGCGGATTGCGCCTGAAGCTGGCCCGTCAGCAGCGGGGAAGCCGCTGTCAGGGCCGAGGAGGCTTTCAAAAACGCGCGTCGGGAAACGCCTGAAGGAATCTGGTCGGAAGCGTGTTGCATGGATGGGCGAACGGTAAAAGCAGTCTCTGGCACGGTCCAGACAAAGAACTCTCCTGTGCGATGCGCCAGCGGCGTGCCGCTTCAGGCCTTCTTCACGAAGCACGCCTTCAGCCCGACCGCGATGCCGTCCACCTTGCAGTCAATCTCGTGGTCGCCGTCCACGAGCCGGATGGGCTTGGATTTGGAGCCGCCTTTGAGCACCTGCGAGCCGCCGAGCTTCAAGTCCTTGATGAGGATCACGCAGTCGCCATCCGCGAGCACGTTGCCGTGCGCGTCCTTCACGACGCGGGCCTTTTCGGGCTCCGGTGCGCGCTCCCACTCATGACCGCAGGTCACACATTCCCAGCGTTCGGGGTGCTCCAGCACCTCGGTCATCTCGCACATTGGACAGGCAGGTTTGCTCATGAAGGAGGGAGCCTAGTGCGAATGCGTGGGGCGACTCAATCGCGCACTTGGCTTTGTCCAAGCAGAAATTGCTACGGTGAAACGCAGTGTGCTCCGGGCACTGGCGGACGCGGGATTTACTGCGCGCTCAACCAGCGCAGGATGGGGCGCTGACCGAAGAGCCAGATGACGGCCGCCGCCGCGATGTAAGGGCCGTAGGGAAGGCGCGCCGACCATTCGCGCCGCCTGCACAGGATGAGGGTCACGCCCACCACGGAGCCGATGATGGCGCTCATGGTCAGCGAGAAAAGCACCGCCTGCCAGCCGAGGAACGCGCCGATGGCCGACATGAACTTCACGTCGCCAAAGCCCATGGCCTCGCGGGGCAGGGAGATCCGGTCGGTCACGGCCTCCATGTGCAGCACGGTGGCGGGGTCGAAAGTTTCCTTGCCGATGCGGAGGCTTCCCGGCGAGAGCCGCACGTCCACGTTCCAGAAGCAGCGGTCCACCATTTCTAGCCGGGTGGCGTGGAAGCGCACGGTGTCGCTGTCGCGGTAAAACAGCTCCTCGTAAGGCACCTGCTCGGTGGGCAGGCGCAGTTCGCTCTCGGTGAAGATGATTTCCGACTGCGGGGCCAGGGCCACCTGCTGCTGGCCGAAGAGCAGCTTGCCCAGGCGCAGGATGCCGTAGATCAGCCCCCAGCCCACGGCGGCCCCGATCGCCGCAGCCTTGAGGCCTTCCGCCGCCTTGGTGGCCCCGTGGATTTCCGGGAAGAAGCCGGACGCCAGCACGCCCGCCGCGATGCCGCCCAAGGTGATTTCATCCGGGATGATGAAGTGCTCGAAGTCAATGAGCGTGGCGACAATGAAGCCCGCGAGCACCACGCAATACGCGATGGGCACGACAAACGACTTCCCGCCAAACCCCAGCCAGCAGGCGAGAAACGCCAGTCCTGTGAACAGCTCGACGCCGAAGTAGCGCGGCGAGATGGGCGCGCTGCAATTCGCGCACTGCCCGCGCAGCCAGAGCCAGGTGACCAGCGGGATGTTGAGGTAGAACGGGATTTGATACTTGCAGTGCGGGCAGTGCGACGGCGGCGTGACCACGCTCAAACCGATGGGCATCCGGTGGATGCACACGTTGAGGAAACTGCCGACGAGGCAGCCGAACACGAAGAACCAGAACGACCAGAAGTGAAACGGCACGGCGGCCAGCGGGGATGGCTCAGGCGGTGCCATAAACGTTCTTGAGCAGCGCCGCGCGCATGACCTCCACCGGCACCGGCTGACCGGTCCAGATCTCCAGCGCCTTCGCTCCTTGATAGAGCAGCATGCCGACGCCGTTCGCCGTCTTGCAGCCAGCAGCCTTTGCTGCGCGGAGCAAGGGCGTCTCGGCCGGGCGGTAAATCATGTCATAGACCGCGCGTGCTTGCGGCAGCGGGAAGGCGACTTCATCCAGCGGCGAACCGTCCCCCGGCTTGAGTCCAAGCGAAGTGGCGTTGAGCAGCAGGTCCACGGTGGACTTCGGGTAGCCAACCTGCGTGCGCACGGCGGGATGGCGGGTGCGGATTTCCGCCGCCACTTCCTCCGCCTTGCTGGCGGTGCGGTTCACGAGGAACAGCTCGGCGACTCCTTCTGCGGCGAGCTTAAGCGCAGCGGTGCGGCCCGCGCCGCCTGCGCCGAGCAGCAGCACCCGGGCACCGCGCAGTTCGCAGCCGAGATCTTCCCGCAGCGAGCGCGTGATGGCGTCGGCGTCGGTGTTGAAGCCCATGGAGCGCAGCTCGTGAATCTGGTCCGGGGGGAGTTGCGCCAGCGGCTGCCATTCGCCGGCCGGGTTGCGGGCCTCGAAGCGCACGGTGTTCACCGCGCCCCACGTCTGCGCGGAGGCATCGAGCACGTCCACCATGTCCATGGCCAGGAGCTTGTGCGGGACGGTGAGGTTGAGGCCGATGAACTTCATCGCCTGCGCGCCGGCGATGGCTTCGCGCAGCCGAGTGGGATGGACATCAAAGGCCAGGTAACGCCAGTCCAGGCCGAGCTGCGCGAGCGCGGCGTTGTGCATCGCGGGGGAGGCGGAGTGCTTTACCGGATGGCCATAGACCGCGCAAAAGCGCGTGCTGGCGCGGAGTTCAACCGGTTCGGACACGCGGCGGACGATAGGTGCCACGCGGGGGACTTCAAAGGCGAATTTTTGCCACAAAGAGGCGCAAGCGGGCGCAAAACTGGTTCAGCACGGAATCCTAGGATGGGCGACGGGGAGCTTTGGAGTGCGGCGAGATCGTGATGGGGGAGCGCAGCCGCCTCGGCTGCTGTTCGGCGCGCCCTCGCGCCGAACTCCAGCGCGTGCGGACGGAGTGACGGTGCGGCAGTTCGTGCGTCGCGGGCGAACCGCGAGGGCGCGGTTCGCTGCGCCCGGGGCGGGCGCGCTCCCCAAGGCAACTGCACTGTCTCGCGAGGAATCGACGGCGACAAGTCGCCTGCGGAAAGCGGTGACAAGTCACCGCACTCCACAACACAAGAAGCTGGAAACGTCAAAGGTCATTATTGCTGCCCGGGCAAGCTGCGACTACGTTCTCCATACAGACTCGGCTGCTGAGCACACAAAGTTCGGTCAATTTTTTAGGCCGCCCGACGCATGAAGCACAAACGCCTCATACTTTGTTTGAGCTTCGTGATTTTATATCTGTGCAGCTACTTGGCCTTGTCGCTGGGAGGCGCATACATGCCTTTTAGCTACGGCTTGAACGGAATCAAGGACTGGGCCTGGGCGCCTTGCGGCTTTAGGGATGATTCGGGGCGGTGGCGCGCTGGACTAGTCATTGCATTCTATCCGCTCTACTGGATTGACTCGCGATATTGGCACGATGATTGGACCGCATCGAGTGGGCCAAAGAAGATGCCAGTGCAACCACGCACTGTAGCGCTTTGAGGGCGGTTAGCAGTCGGCTACGGCTAGTCGCTGCGCAACCTGAAGGCCGTGCTTACTTGATGCCGGCCAGCCGGTCTTTCCAAATCTTGTGCAGCAGCACGGTGGCGCGCACGTCGCGGAGGCAGTAGTCGGCGATTTCCTTGTGGCGGCCTTCCTCCATCATGTTCGTCACGTCCATGCCGGTGACGCCGTGGCTCTTCGGTGACTCGATGCCGAAGGCCTTGCAGTAGAAATCCAGGTTGAACTTCCGCGCCGCGCCGTCGCGTCCGCTCACGCCGTAGAAGGTGAGCTGCTCGGCGAGGTCGCAGTGCGGGTCGGTGGCGTAGCGGTAGCCGAGCCAGTCCTTGCGCGCGATGGGGACGTTCAGTTGCGCCGAGCGCAGGTAGAGGAACGGCACGTCGAAGCCGCGCCCGTTGAAGGTGACGACCTGCTGGTAGTGCTTGGCCGCGTCCCAAAAGGCGGTGAGCAGCTCATGCTCGTCCGCGCACGGCACGAACTCGACCGGCCCGGCCTCGGCGTCGTCCTCGAAGTCCTCGGCTTGGAAGAGCACCTGGCCGCGCTGGGTGTCGGCGTTGAGCATGGCGATGCACACGACCTGCGCGGTGAACGGCCAGAGGCTGAACAGGCGGGCGATTTCCTCGCGCTTGGCGGCTTGCTGGTCCTCGGGAAGTTTCCCCGCCTCGCGGAAGAGGTATTCCTGTTGCACCTCGTCGAACATCTCGACGGGCAGGCGCGAGGTTTCAATGTCGAAGACGAGGGTGGCCATAGCGTTGGCGGATGGTTTGCGCGCCGGGCGAAGTTTTCAATCCGAAAGCCGGAGCCCGCGAAACATGCGAAGGGACGCGAAAATCAAACGGGTTCATCGTCCTGCGAAACGATGAGCGCAACCTCACAGCCGGCAGTTTCTGCTTTCACATGTTTCGCGTGTAGGGCGGGCAAAACAAAAGAGGAAGCCCTCGCGGACTTCCTCTCTTGAAAGCTGGCGGACAATTGATCAGCCC
>CAIPBN010000545.1 GCA_903863315.1 uncultured Verrucomicrobiota bacterium
GGCAAGCCCCTCGAAGGCCCGGTGCTGAAGTGACCAATCCTTGGAGCGCGGACGCCCACGTCCGCAGCCCAAGTCACTATCTGCTGCGGACGTAGGCGGCCGCGCCCCCATCGCCACAGTGAACGCCCGTTGCAGCTACACCGTCCGACTCCCCGTGCGTTCGCCTTTCGCCTACTTCGCCACGCTCTCCGTCGCCATCGCGCTGGTGACGCGTGCGGTCGCCGCCACGCCCAACTTCCCCGCCGAAGACCTCGAGTTCTTCGAGAAGCGCATCCGCCCCTTGCTCGCCGAGCGCTGCTACGAATGCCACAGCACCAGCGCGAAGAAACTCAAGGGCGGCCTCCTCCTCGACTCCCGCGCCGCCGTGCTCAAAGGCGGCGACACCCGCCCCGCCATTGTCCCCGGGCAACCGGACAAGAGCCTCCTCATCGAGTCCGTGCGCTACGGCAACCAGGACTTGCAGATGCCGCCCAAGTCGCGCCTGAGCGACGCCCAAACTGCCGACCTCGCCGAGTGGGTGAAGCGCGGCGCGCCCTGGCCCACCGAGACTGGCACCACGCGCGTCGCTGCGAAAGGCTTCGACGTCCAGCAACTCAAGCAGCAGCACTGGAGCTGGACCCCGCCGCGCGCCGAGCCCGTGCCCGCCGTGAAAAACCCCGCCTGGAGCGCCCAGCCCGTGGACCGCTTCCTCCTCGCGAAACTCGAAGCCAAGCAACTTTCCCCCGTCCCGCACGCCCCCCCGCACACATTGCTCCGCCGCCTCCACTTCGACCTCACCGGCCTCCCACCGAAGCCGGAGGACATCGAAGCCTTCTCCCTCTCACTCTCTCACCCTCCCACTCTCACACCTGCCCGCAGCGGGGCGGGTGAGCAGGCGAGAAAGCGAGAAAGTGAGACCACCTACGAGCGCGTCGTTGACCAACTCCTCACCTCTCCCGCCTTCGGCGAACGCTGGGCGCGCCACTGGCTCGACCTCGTGCGCTACGCCGAGACACGCGGCCACGAGTTCGAGCCCATCATCCCGAACGCCTACCACTACCGCGACTACGTCATCCGCGCCCTGAACGCCGACGTGCCCTACAACCATTTCGTCGTCGAGCACCTTGCCGGCGACCTCGTCGCCAAGCCGCGCCTGAACCCCGCGACCGGCGGCAACGAATCGATTCTCGGCACCGGCTTCTGGTTCCTCGGCGAGGAAGTGCATTCGCCTGTGGACATCCGCCAGGACGAGTGCGACCGCATGGACAACCGCCTCGACGTGATGTCGAAAACCTTCCTCGGCATGACCGTCGCCTGCGCGCGTTGCCACGACCACAAGTTCGATGCCATCTCCCAGCGCGACTACTACGCGCTCGCCGGCTTCCTCATCAGCAGCACCTATCGCCAAGCCCCCTTCGCCGCGATGGAGACGCACCGCGAAGCCGCCGCGCAGCTCGCGCAACTCCGCGCCGATGAGCAAGGCAAGTTGCTTCAAGCCACCGCCCGCGCGCTCCGCCCCGGCCTGGAGCGCTTGGCCGAAACCCTTCTCAGCCCCACGCCCACCGCCGCGTGGACCGCCGCGCTCCAACAAGCGAAAGCCAACCCCGAGCACCCGCTCCACGCTTTCGCCGCCCCGCGTGGTGCAGCGCAAAAGCCGAAACCGGAACCCGCCACCATCGCACCCGCCAGCGTGGTCGTGGACTACGCCAAGCCCGGCGCGAAAGATTGGGTGCAAGACGGCTGGAGCTTCGGCCCCCGGCCCGCGCAGCCCGGTGAAATCCTTTTCGGCCCGAGCGAACAACAGCCGCTCGCCGGCATCGTCGCGCGTCCCGCTGCCGTGCGTGACCCCGCGTGGAGCGCTCTCGCCCCGAAGGGAGTCGAGCGCGACGGCGGCCCGCTCGGCGGTTGGGAGCGCAGCGGCCAAACCCTCCGCACGCCCGACGTGACGCTCACCGCTGGCAGCCTCTGGTATCTTGTGCGCGGCCCCGTGCGCGCCTACGCAAACGTCGCCTCGCACCTCATCATCCAAGGCCCGCTCCACGGCTCGTTGCTGAAGGAGTTTAAGGACGACCGCAACCAATGGCGCTGGGTCGAGCACCCGCTCGCGGCCTACAAAGGCCAGCGCGTCCACGCCGAGTTCAGCCCCATCGGCACGGCTCCGCTCGCCATCGCGAGGGTCGTGCAAGCGGATGCGAAACCGCCCTTGCCCGACGCGCCCAACGACTTGCTCCACGCTGCCCTCAGCGCGCCGGAAGTGAACTCCCCGGCCACCATCGCCGCCGCGTTGCAGCGCACGCTCCTCGCTGTCGCGACGGAAATGCAGGCGAGCCGAATCTCGCCCGCCGCTGCCCCGCTCGCTGATTGGCTCGTGCAAAACCTCGACCTCTTCTGCCCACCCGGCAGCCCCGAGCGCCAGCAACTCGCCGCCGTCGCCAAGCCCGCGCTCGCTCGCCGCGCCGAGCTGGTCGCGCGCCTCCAACCCATCACCCTGACCGCGCCCGCGATGCTCGATGGCAGCGGCGTGGACGAATTCCTTCTCGTTCGCGGCCAGCCCCGCAACCCCGCCGGAGCCACGCCCCGCCGCTTCCTCGAAGCCTTGTCCGTCACGCAACCGCAGACCTTCGCCACCGGCAGCGGTCGCCTCGAACTTGCGCAACAAATCGTTGACCCCGCCAATCCCTTCACCGCCCGCGTCATCGTGAACCGCGTCTGGCACCACCTCTTCGGGCGCGGCCTTGTGCCGACCGTGGACAACCTCGGCGTGCTCGGCCAGCCGCCGTCGCACCGCGAGCTGCTGGACCACCTTGCCGTCCACTTCGTCCGCGACCTGAACTGGTCCGTGAAGCGGCTCATCCGCGAGCTGGTGCTCACGCAGGCTTACCAAATGTCCAGCGCCCCGACCGACGCCCGCGCCGAACAACTCGACCCCGAGAACGAATTACTCCACCGCATGAACCTGCGCCGCCTCGAAGGCGAAGCCATCCGCGACGCCGTGCTCGCGGTCTCTGGGCGGCTCGACGCGAAGGTCGGCGGCCCGAGCGTGATGGTGCATGTCACGCACTTCATGGATGGCCGCGGCAAGCCCGGCAGCGGCCCGCTCGACGGCGCGGGCCGGCGGAGCATTTACACCTCGGTGCGCCGGAACTTCCTCCCGCCGATGATGCTGGCCTTCGACATGCCGATTCCCTTCACCACGATGGGCCGCCGCAACGTCTCCAACGTCCCCGCACAGGCGCTCATCCTGATGAACGACCCGTTCATCGTGGACCAGACGCGCGTCTGGGCGAAGCGCCTCGCGACCGTCACCGACCCCGCCGCCCGCGTGCGCCAGATGTATCTCGCCGCCTTCAGCCGCCCGCCCGCCGAGCACGAGCTGAAAGACGCGCTCGCCTTCGTCACCGCGCAATCCCAAGCCGTCGGCGCAGCGCCCACTGACGAACGCGCCTGGGCCGACCTCGCCCACGTGCTCTTCAACGTGAAGGAATTCATTTACCTCAACTAGGCCATGCCTCCCTGCGGAAACTTCCCTCCCCGCGCCTTGTCTCGCCGCGCCATGCTCGCCCGTTGCGCGAACGGCTTCGGCGCACTCGCCCTCACGTCACTGCTGGCGGACAAGGCGATTGCCAGCGCCGCCAACTCACTCGCTCCCCGCGCGCCCCACCACGCCCCGCGCGCCCGCTCCGTCATCTTCCTCTACATGGACGGCGGGCCTTCACAGGTGGACACCTTCGACCCCAAGCCCCGACTCACGGCGGAGAATGGCAAACCGTTCGCCATGAAGATGGAGCCGACGCAGTTCAACAACAACGGCAACACCCTCGGCTCGCTCTGGGAGTTTCAAGCGCACGGGCAGAGCGGCATTCCCGTCAGCAGCCTCTTTCCCCACGTCGCGCAGTGCGTGGACGACCTCGCCGTGGTGCGCTCGATGACCAGCGCGTTTTCCGAGCACACGAACGCGAACTACTTCCTCCACACCGGCAGCGGTTTGCAAGGCCGGCCCAGCATGGGCGCGTGGGCGGGCTACGGCCTCGGCAGCGAGAACGCCGACCTGCCCGGCTTCGTCGTGCTCAACGGCGGCCTCATCCCGCCCGGCGGCCTCGACAACTTCAACAGCGGCTTCCTGCCCGCTACCTATCAGGGCTCCGTCTTCAAGACCGGCGCGAACCCGGTGGCGAACGTGATCCCCACGGAAGCCAAGCCCGAGTTGCAGGACGCCAAGCTCGCCCTCATGCGCAAGCTCGACGCGGGCGTCGTGGAGCGTTTCGGCAAGCTCGACGCGCTCGAAAGCGCCATCTCGAACTACGAGCTGGCTTACCGGATGCAGTCCGCCGTGCCCGAGCTGATGGACTTGCGCGGCGAGACCGACGCGACGAAGCGGATGTATGGCGTCGGCTCGCCGAACAAGATGACCGCCACCTTCGCCGAGCAATGCCTGTTGGCGCGGCGACTGGTCGAGCGTGGTGTGCGGTTCATCGAGCTGACTTGCCCCAACGGCGGCGGCGACCGCTGGGACCAGCACAGCAACTTGCGCGACGGTCACGAGAAGAATTCCCGCGCCGTGGACCAGCCCATTGCCGCGCTGTTGCGCGACTTGAAGGGCCGCGGCCTGCTCGACTCCACACTCGTCGTCTGGGGCGGTGAATTTGGTCGCACGCCTTTTGCGCAGGGCTCGAATGGCCGCGACC
>CAIPBN010000546.1 GCA_903863315.1 uncultured Verrucomicrobiota bacterium
GACGCGCTCCCCGCGCTTGAGTTTGTGGGGCTTCAACTCGTCCACGGTGATGGCCACCTTGTCCTTCAACTCAATGACGCGGCACGGGCCCATCACCGGTTCGAGGGGCATCTGCTCCATCGTGATGCCCTTGGCGATGAAGTGGCGCGGCGCGTCCATGTGCGTGCCGGTGTGCGCGCTAAGGGCGAGCTTGGTGAGGTTGCACGGGATCGTCTTGCCCGGCTGCCCGGGGATGGGATCGCCGAGCTTCACGTGCAGGCCGACGCGACAAACCGGGTCGCCGGGCCATTGCACCATGCCGTCGCGCAGGTCCACGGTGATGTCGATCCAAGGGGAGGTTTTGCTCATGGCGGGGTGCTGGATTACTTGCCGAAGGCGATGACGTTCTTGATGCCGGTGGCTTTGCCGGTGAGCAGCTCGCGGAAGTTTTCCACGGGGTGGCGCGCGGAGATGACCTTTTCCAGGGCCAGCGGCCAGCGCCGCTTGAACTCGCCCAGGTCGCGGACGGCGGCCTGGAAGGCGGCCTTGTCCGCGTTCACCGTGCCGACGATGACCTGGTTCTTCAGCACCAGGTTGCGCATGAGCTGGTTGCCCTCGACCTGGATGTGGCCCTCGGGTGCGGGAATGCCGGTGAAGACAAACACGCCGTTCAATCCCAAGTGCATCATCACCTCGAACGAGGTCTTCGACACGCCGACCGCTTCATAGACGAGGTCGATGTTTCCGACGCGCTCGGCAAGCTGCGCGGGTGTGCACTCGGCGATGGAGATGTATTTCGCCCCGAACGACTCGACGAGCGCGGCCTTGTCATTGGGCTTGGGCGAGCGGGAATAAACGTAGGTGTCGAAGCCGTTGAGCACGCAGGTCATCGCGCCGAGAATGCCGATGGGGCCGGCCCCAAGGACGACCGCGCGCAGGCCCTTGCCCTTCGGCTGGCCGGGCTCCTCGCACGCCCAAGGCAGCCGGGATTGAATCTGCCAGACTTGCGTGAGGCCCTTCTCCGCAATGGTGAGCGGTTCGGCGAGGACGGCGAAGTGGCGGAGCTCCTGGGGCACGACCACGAAGTTCTTTTCGTCGTCCACGAAGAACTCCGTCATGTAGCCGTGGTGCTGGTTGATGCCGCGCTCGTTGAACTTCCACGTCGCGCAGAAATCCTGGCGGTCAATCTGGCAGGGACGGCAGTTCGGGTCCGGGCAGGGCCGCCGCACGGAGGGGACGACGAGGTCGCCGACTTTGGCGTGCTTCACGCCGCTGCCGACCTCAACGACTTCCCCCAGCGCCTCGTGCCCGAGCACGAGATAATCCGAGCCGGCCGGCGGCGCGCCATAGACGAAGGTGCAAATCTCGCGGTCAGTGCCGCAGATGCCCACGTCGAGCGTGCGGACCTTGAGCTGGGTGGGCCGGGAAATTTCGGGATGCTCGTGTTCGAGCTGGGCGACCTGGCGCTGCGTGGGCACGACGCCCACGGCGCGCATCTTGGGTTTCTTCATGTTCGTTGGTTCAAGCGCGACGGCAAGCAGCGCGCCGCGGTGGCGCATCATATACGAACGAGACCAAGGCGACTCAAGCACAAGAGTTGAACGTGCCGGCGACTGGTAGTCGCCGTGTTGCGTGCGAGCGGCTGCTGGCATGTCGTTCTGCGGGTCCAGTCGGACGGCGACTGCAAGTCGCCGGCACGGGGCTTGAAGAAAAGCCGGGCGCATTCGTCATCCGATGCGCATGAAACATCTGCCCCATTCGCTCCCATTCACCCGTTCCCTAGCCTTGCTTGCCACTCTTGCCGCCGTTTCCGCCCAAGCGGATGTGAAACTGCCGGTCATCTTCAGCGACCGCATGGTCCTCCAGCGCGACCAGAAGGTTCCGGTCTGGGGCTGGGCCGATGAGGGGGAGAAAGTCACGGTTGAGTTTGCCGGGCAAAAGGCTGAGACCACCGCAAAAGACGGCAAGTGGTCGGTCGCGCTCACGCCCTTGAAGGCCAGTGCCACCGGGGCAAAGTTCACCGTCAGCGGAAAGAACAAGGTGGAGTTTAGCGATGTCGTCGTGGGCGAAGTGTGGTTCTGCTCCGGCCAGTCAAACATGGAGTGGAGCGTGGCCGCCTCGAAGAATGCGAAGGAGGAAATTGCCGCCGCGAACAATCCGCGCATCCGCCACTTCAAGGTGCCGCACGTCACGGCCACCGAGCCGCAGACCGAGGTGAAGACCTCCGGCGGGTGGCAGCTCACCGCGACCAACACCGTGGGCGGATTCACCGCCGTGGGTTATTTCTTTGCGCGTGAAATCCAGAAGGAACTGGACGTGCCCATCGGCCTCATCGGCTGCAACTGGGGCGGCACGCGCATCGAGCCGTGGACGCCGCCGGTCGGCTTCCAGTCCGTCCCCGCGCTCAAGGCTGATTTCACGGACAAGCTCGCCACCTTCCCCGCGCGCTCCGTCGCCAAGTCGAAGGAGGGCAAGGAGATCCTCGACAAGAACGGCAAACCCGTGCTGAACGTCAGCAGCAGCTCCCCCCTCTCCATCTACAATGCGATGGTCCATCCGCTCATTCCCTACGCCATCAAGGGCGCGCTCTGGTATCAGGGCGAATCCAACAACGGCGAAGGCATGCTCTACTTCGAGAAGAAGAAGGCGCTGATCAACGGCTGGCGCACGCTCTGGAACCAGGGTGAGTTCCCGTTCCTCTTCGTGCAGCTCGCGCCCTACAACTATGGTGCCCCTCGCGCCGAGGCCTTGCCCGGCATCTGGGAAGCCCAGACCGCCACACTCTCCATACCGAACACCGGCATGGCCGTCACCACCGACGTGACCACCGTGGGCAACATCCACCCGCCGGACAAACAAACCGTCGGCCACCGCCTCGCGCTCTGGGCGTTGGCCAAGACCTACAACAAACCTGTCGCCAGCTACGCCAGCCCGCTCTTCGACACGCTCAAGGTCGAGGGCAACAAGGCCAAGCTCACGTTCAAGCACGCCGACGGCGGCCTCAAGTCCCTCAACGGCCAGCCGCTGACGTGGTTCACCATCGCGGGTGACGACAAGAAGTTCGTTGAAGCCAAGGCGGAGATTTCCGGGAGCACCGTCACCGTCAGCGCAGAAAGCGTGGCCAAGCCCGCCGCCGTGCGCTTCGGTTGGAATCAAATCGCCGAGCCGAACCTGGCCAACGCCGCCGGCCTCCCCGCCTCGCCCTTCCGCACCGACAAGTGGACGGACGCCGTGATGCCCGCCGCCGCCGCGCCCGCGCCTCCGGCGAAGAAGTAATCGTCCCATGAACCGCCTCCTGCTTTGCACCCTTCTGGCTGTGCTTCCGCTTGCCGCGTGCAAGCGGAAGCCTGCTGGAGCTGGTGCCGCGCCCGAGGCCCCGGCCGCACCTCCCAATCCCGAAGTCGATCTGAAGGCGCTCAACGAGGCGGTGCGGGCCCACGTCATGGGCCAGTTGAAGGATCCCGCCACCTTGGATGATCTCGTGCAGGCGGGTTTCATCAAGCGGCTTCCCACCGCGCCGCCAGGAAAGAAATACGTCCTGAGTCCGGACAAGAAGTCCGTGCTGCTGGTTAATCAGTGACGGCAGGACGCGGCTGGACTTTCCTCCGGCACCCAGCGCTTTCAACCGCAGGCTATTTGTCCCACAGCGCGTTGGGGTCGTCGCGCGGGGCGAGGAAACCTACCTTGCTGCTGGGCATCAATTCGACGTGGCCATCCACCATGGCGACCGTCGCGCGCCCATTGTGCCGGTTCACCAGTCGGGTCTGGTCCGGATACGTCAGCCAGAAATTGGGCGGCGTTGAACCGGGAACGGGGCTTAGCCAGAAGGCCGCATTGGCCGTTGGAGAAGTGGATTCCTGCCATTGGTCCGCATTGGGATTGGTCAGCCCGGTAGCCGTGACGGTGGCACAGTCCGCGTAAATCACCGTGCCGGAGGGCTGGCGCACTGAGTCTTCGCGGTTATAGGTCTGGCCTCCATTGTGATATGAGATGCCCAGCTCTGGATAGCTCATGCCAATCCCAAACGAGGCCGGCCCCTTGCCCGCATGCTGAAACTCGGCGCATTGATGGCTCTTGAAGGTCCCGGCTGAGAACGGCCGCAGCATGTCCATCCACCAGACTTGGTTGGCCCCGTTGGTCAGGATCACCGTCCCGGGTGGCATCAACGCCGGCACCGCGCCGTTCATGTTGGTGTCGATGAGCTTCACGATCCGCGCATCGCTGCTGTCGGTGTAAATCGCCGAGGCCAGGCCGATCTGCTTCAGGCTGTTGAGGCACTGGGTTCCCTTGGCCTTGGCTTTCGCCTTGGCCAGGGCCGGCAACAACATTCCGGCGAGGATTGCGATGATGGCGATGACGACCAGAAGTTCGATCAGAGTGAAGGCTGCGCATCTCAGCAGGCGATGCGCGCTGGAACCAACAAGGACGCCGGCAGGTTTCATGGCGGTGTTGATGTCGGATTTCTTATGCCGACGGTCGGACAGTCCTCCCGCGCCATTTTTCGGTCAATGGATTTTTCCGCCATCCTGGCCGCGAGAATTTCCGCGTTCCAAGCTCAAGTCCCGCCGCTACACTTGCGTCTGACTCCTAAATCAAGATGACCCGACTTGCTCACCGTTGCCGAGACCTGTTCACACTGGCCGCCTTCGTTGTCACGTTCCCTGCCCTAGCCGCGCCCGCGCCCAAGGCTGGCGTGGACTTCAACCGCGACGTGCTGCCCATCCTCTCCGAGAATTGCTTCCACTGCCACGGACCCGACGAAAAGGCCCGCGAGGCCAAGCTCCGGCTCGACACCAAGGACGGCCTGCTCCGCGCCAAAAGCCCTGTCGTCATCACCGGCAAGGCGGCGCAGAGCGAACTCTTCAAGCGGCTCACCACGAAGAACGTGGACGACATGATGCCGCCACCGAAGAGCAAGAAGACGCTTACGCCCGCGCAGATTGACACGGTGCGCCGATGGATTGACGCCGGCGCACCTTACGCGACGCATTGGGCGTTCACGCCACCGGTGCGTCCGGCAGTCCCGAAAGTTCAAAGCTCAAAGTTCAAGGTTCAAAGTCCGGTGGACAGTTTCATCCTCGCGCGCTTGGAGGAGGAAGGGCTGGTTCAATCGCCCGAGGCCGCGCGCGAAACGCTCATCCGCCGCGTGACGCTCGACCTCACTGGCCTCCCGCCCACGCCCGCCGAGGTGGACGCCTTCCTCGCCGACAAGTCACCCAAGGCTTACGAAGCCGTCGTGGACCGCCTGCTAGCCAGCTCCCGCTACGGTGAGCGCATGGTCTGGGAGTGGCTCGACGCCGCGCGTTATGCCGACTCGAATGGCTACCAAGGCGACCAAGAGCGCACGATGTGGCCGTGGCGCGACTGGGCGGTGCGGGCGTTCAACGACAACCTGCCCTTCGACCAGTTCACCGTCTGGCAGCTCGCCGGCGATTTGCTCCCCGATGCCACGCGCGACCAGAAGCTCGCCACCGGCTTCGTGCGCAACCACATGATCAACGGCGAGGGCGGGCGCATCGCGGAAGAGAACCGCATCGAGTATCTCTTCGAGCAGGCCGAGACCGTCGGCACGGTCTGGCTGGCGGCGACGATGAACTGCACGCGCTGCCACGACCACAAGTTCGATGCCTACACGATGCGCGATTACTTCGGCCTCGTCGCGTTCTTCAACCAGACGCCCATCACCGGTGCCGGCGGCAATCCGCAGACCGCGCCCATACTCGACTTCACCACGCCGGAGCAGACCGCACGTCTCAAGGAACTCGGCGATGACATCAAGCAATTGGGAGCGAAGCTGGATGAACTGGAATTGACCTTGTTCCCCCGGCCGCAAGGCAAACCTGCCGCGGAATCTCCCGCCGCCAAAGAGCTGGCTGCGCAGCCGTTTGCCGCCTTGAAGCAACCGGCGGCGAACCGCGGGGCCGGCAGTGCACGGGAACTCGCCAGTCTCTTCCGCAAGAAAGAGCCCGCTGCCTACAGCCAGACACTCGACGCGTTCGCCAAGGCAGCTGAAGCCCGTGACGCGTTCAACAAATCCATCCCGCGCGTGATGGTCATGGAGGACATGAAGCAGCCACGCGACACGTTCATGCTCGTGCGTGGGGCTTACAACAAGCCGACTGAGAAAACCACGGCAGCGTTTCCCGCTGCGCTCCTGGCCCCTGTAGGAGACGACGTGAGGAGTCTCAAACTTTCCCAGACGCCAGACCCCAAATCCCAGACCCAGCCCAGTCAGAGACTCCTCACGTCGTCTCCTACGAATCGGTTGGACCTCGCCCGCTGGCTCGTCGCGCCGGAGAACCCGCTGACCGCGCGCGTCACGGTCAATCGCTTCTGGCAACAGCTCTTCGGCACCGGCCTGGTGAAGACTTCCGAGGACTTCGGCGTTCAAGGCGAGAAGCCGTCGCATCCCGAGCTGCTCGACTGGCTCGCCACCGAGTTCATCCGCACCGGCTGGGACGTGAAGCAGTTCGTCCGCACCCTCGTGACCAGCGCGACTTACCGGCAGTCCTCGAAGGACGCGCCCGTAGCCGCCGAGGTCAGGAGGCGGACCGGTTCCGACTCGCTCTATCAACTGGACCCGGAGAACCGCCTCCTCGCACGCGGCCCACGCCATCGCCTCCCCTCGTGGATGCTGCGCGACCA
>CAIPBN010000547.1 GCA_903863315.1 uncultured Verrucomicrobiota bacterium
CCTCGACTATTCCCGCCACTTGCGTCGCAGCCATCAAGCCGAGGCGTGGCAGCGCGCCCGGGATCTGGCCGAGGCCGCCAGCCGGTTCAAGAGCCAGTTCCTCTCCCGCCACCAGCCACGAGCTGCGCACCCCGCTGAACGCCATCATCGGCTTCAGCGACATGCTGCTGGAGGAAAAGACGGGCAAGGAACCCGACGTCACCGATGACTTGCAGCGCATCCGCGGCGCGGCCCAGCACTTGCTCGATCTGGTCAACGATTTGCTCGACCTCTCCAAGATTGAGGCGGGCAAGGTGGACATGACGCTGAAGACCTTTGATGTCCGCCAGTTGGTGCTGGAAGTCGCGGAAACGGTCCGGCCGCTCCTGGCCAAGAATGTGAACTCTCTCTCGCTGGACATCACTCCGCGCGCGGACACGATGCATGCGGATCCCAACCGGGTGCGCCAGTGCCTCCTGAACCTGCTGTCCAACGCCCTCAAGTTCACGCGGCATGGCAAGGTGGGCCTGACGGTGACGCGGGAGTTCCTCGATGGCCGAGACAAACTGGTCTTCGCCGTGTCGGATACGGGCATTGGCATGACGCCCGACCAGTTGTCCCGCCTCTTTTTGGACTTTCAGCAGGCGAGTCCCGAGACCGCGCAGAAATACGGCGGCACGGGTTTGGGCCTGGCCATCACCCGCCGGCTATGCCAGTTGATGGGCGGTGACGTGAAAGTGACCAGCGAGCCAGGCGTGGGTTCCACCTTCACCATCACGCTGCCCGCAGAAACCCAGTTGCCAGCGGCGGCAACGCCCCCCGTGTCGCCGTCGGTTTCCAACGGAGTGCTGTAGTTCTCAAATCCCCAGCCATGCCGCCCGCCCCGCCAAGCGAGAGCCGCGAAGTGCTGCCGGCAAGTTGTGCCGGGGACTTGTCACTCGTCGCGGAGCCGGTTGCCGGCTTGGCCCCGGCATCCCCGCTGACAGTGGCTGGACGGTCCGCAGTCCGGCGATCTCCTCCTAAAGAGTTTTGCAGCAGCGATCACGACGCCCGGCGATACCAGTGGCTGAGCTTGGGACTGCTGCTGGCGATTTATGCGCTGCTGGCTGGCTGGCTTGCGGGTTGGCTGTCGGGTTGGATGTTGGTGACAGCCGTGCCGGTCCTTTACGTGCGCTGCGCCCTCACCGTGCATGAGCTGATGCACGTGCGCGGGGCGGAGGAGGTGTTTTGGATCCAGCGACTGATGATGATTCTGGATTCACCCATGTGCCTGGGCTACCGGGAGTATCGGGACATCCACCTGCGCCACCATCGCCACGCGGGCACCGAGTTGGACCCTGAATTCTTCCAGATTCGCGGGGGGCATCTCAGGGCCTTTATCCACGCGCTGCTCGCCACTGAGATCGCGTTTTTCCACTGGGTGCGAGATCGTGGTCTGACGGCGGATTTGGCCCGGCTGGCCGCAGTGCGGGCGGCGGCATTTGTCGCGCTGCTGGTCGTGTTTCCCAAGGCATTTCTGGCCTACCTCCTCACCATCCGACTCGTGATTGGGGTTTCAAACTTCCTCTTCCACCACGCGACGCATGCGCGCGGGGAAAACTACGGCAACTATGCCCTGCGGCCACCCAAGTGGGTGGACAACGTGTTCTGCCTGCTGGCCGGGACGGAGCTGCGCCACATTCTTTTCGAGCACGATTCCCACCATGCCTGGCAGCAGGTGAAGGCCGAGCGGCTGCCGGGTTTGCTGGCGCGCTTTCCGAAGGCGGGGTTTGGCTCCGGGGCCTTCGCACCCGGCAAGGAATGACGAGCTGGGGGGGCGGAGCTGCTGGTGCCAGTCAGCACGAAGCAGGGCAGGGCAGGAAAGCGGTCATGTTTTCCGTGATCCGGAGCCAAGTCTTCCCAGTTCAACCCCGTGCTTCCACGATGTTGCCTTTGAAGACTTCGAGCGCCTTCTTGATGAGCGGATCGTTCTTGAAGTTCTCCTTGTCGAAGACGAAGGGCTGAGGCTTGTCGGCCTTGGCCGCGCCGGGGATGGGGGCCAACGCGGCGGTGGGCTCTGGGCGGCGAGGGGCTGTCGTTGCTGGTGCTGGTTCGGCAGCGGGAGCCGCAGAAGGAGACGGTGACTGCACGTTTACGGTGCGAACTGGAGCCTCCGCCTTGATAAACTTCACCTGACAGTGCGGATGACCGAGCTCGGCGAGCTTGGTTTGCAGCACGGCATGGTTGCGGGAGTTGTCCACCAGTGCGAGATGGTCGGCAAACTCGGGGTCGAAGCCGATGGTCAGCAGCTTGCCGTTGAAGGCAATGGGATGCGCCTCCATGAGCTGGCTGCGGATGAACTGGCTGGCTCGGCCCACGGCGTCGAGCATCTGCGTCCAGAGTGCGTCAAGGTCGGTCGTGCCGCTGGTCTTGGCCCTAGGTGCAGGAGCCGGTGTTTCGGCCAAGGTAGCAACCGGCGGGGTGTTTTTTTCGTAAGCAATTGCCGGCGGTGGTGGACTGGCGGGAGCAACGCTCTTGGAAACGGGGACGCTGGTGGTGGCCGGTGCGGCGGGTGGCTGAGTCAAGGTGCCGGCTCCCTCCGAGCGCAGTTGCTGGAGCTGCTTCAGGACGGCATCAATGGGCACCGCGTTGCGCGCCTGGATGGCCTTGAGCAGCGAAACCTCGATGAGGATTTTCTTCGAGGTGGTGTCGCGGAGCCGGCCTTCGCAGTCGGTAAGGACCTCCATGACGCGGGTGACGGCATCGCTCGGGGCGAGCCTGGCCTGCTCGTGCAGGGCTTCGGCCTCGGCTTCGGATACTTCGAGGAGTTTCAAATCGCCCCGGGAAACCTGGAAGATGAGGAGGTTGCGGAAGTGGTTCAGCAGGTCGGTGACGAGGCGGCCGAGGTCCTTGCCGCTTTTGGCGAGGTCGTTCAGCTCGCGGAGCGTGGTCTCCACTTCGCCCGCGAGAATTGCGCGGGTCAGGGCAAGCAGTTGCGCGCGCGCGGTGAGGCCGAACATGGAAAGCACGTCGGCCTCGGCGATTTCGGTGCCGCAGAAACTGATGAGCTGGTCGAGCGTGGACTCGGCGTCGCGCATGCCGCCATCCGCGCCGCGCGCGATGGCATGGAGCGCGGCGTCATCAATCTTCACGCCTTCCTGTCCGGCGATGGAAGTGAGGTGGCTGACGATCAGCGCGGCGGGGATGCGGCGGAGGTCGAAGCGCTGGCAGCGGGAAAGAATTGTGGGCAGCACCTTCTCCGGGTCCGTCGTGGCGAACATGAACTTCACATGCGCCGGCGGCTCTTCGAGCGTCTTCAGCAGCGCATTGAACGCCGCGGTCGAGAGCATGTGGACTTCGTCAATGATGTAGATTTTGAACTTCGAGGTGGCGGGCGAGAACTTGCAGGTCTCGCGCAGCTCGCGCACCTGCTCGACGCCGTTGTTGCTCGCGCCGTCAATCTCCAGCACGTCCAGCGAGCGGCCTTCCGCGATTTCCACGCAGCGCGAGTCGTTGACATCGAAGTCCGCCGTCGGTCCGCCGGTGCAGTTGAGCGCCTTGGCGAAGATGCGGGCGAGCGTGGTTTTGCCCGTGCCGCGCGGGCCGCAAAAGAGGTAGGCATGGGCGATGCGCCCGGAGGCGATGGCGTTGGCCAGCGTGCCCGAGACGTGCTCCTGGCCGATGACGTCCGCAAAGCGTTGCGGCCGGTATTTGCGGGCGATGACTTGGTAGGACACGCGGGGAGGCTAAGAAGGCAAAAGGCAAAAGGCAAAAGGCAAAAGGCGGCGGCAGTCGGTGGGGAGTTCCCTTTTTGCTTTTGCCTTGAAAAGAAATGCCAGGGTGACCACGGCAGATGCGAGCAAGTTACCGTTGCTGCCTTCCGGCCCTGGCGGGGTTGGCCTGTCAACATTCCGCGGGCCCTGGCCCGGCGATTAAGCCGGAGCGCCGGGGGGACAGCAAGCGGATTCAAGGAAAACTCAGAAGTCAGGTTGCGGCGAGCGGGTATGATCGCGGCCAGCCATGCGCCTGCGCTGCCCGTTGACACATTTCCCCCGGCATTGATACGTTGCGCCCGCACTTGCGGCGGTTATGGCTACGCTACTCAACCAACCAGTGCTCGTCTTGAACCGGCTGTGGCAAGCAGTGAACATCTGCACGGCCCGGCGGGCTCTCTCGCTTCTCTTTCAAGGTCATGCCCAGGTCGTGCTCGGGGATCAGGACGGGGCCTTCCAAACCTACGACTTCGCGGAGTGGCGGGATTTCTCGCATCGCGAGCCGCATCCGGAGTCGGTGCGCGGCATCTCCGTCCGCATTCGCGTGCCGCGGGTGATCATGCTGGCCGTGTTTGACCGCCTGCCGCGCAAGGAGGTGAAGTTCACGCGCCACAACATCTTCGAGCGCGACAAGAACATCTGCCAATACTGCGGCCACACCTTCGACCGCAAGGATCTGAATCTCGACCACGTCATCCCGCGGGATCGCGGCGGGCCGACCACTTGGGAAAACATTGTCTGCTCCTGCGTGCCCTGCAACACGCGCAAGAGCAACCGCACGCCTTCCGAGGCCGGCATTCACCTGATCCGCAAGCCGAAGAAGCCCAAATGGCGTCCGTTCGTGCAGCTCAACTACGGCGTGGAATACCACGACAGTTGGAAGCACTTCCTCGATCTCGCCTACTGGAACGTCGAGCTGGGCGACTGACCTGGTCCGGCTAGCTCTTCGTCGGCGTGGTTTGTGCCGCCTGGATGAGCTCCCAGAACCGCGGGTTGTCCTGCAGCACCTCGTCCTCGCCCGTGGGCAGGCTGTGACGGAAGAGGAAATCCTTCAGCGTGTTCTTGCTCATGATGCGGTGCACCACGACGCCCAGCGGATGCTTGGCGAAGTAAATCCGGTAATCCCCGATGCGGAAGCGGTGCAGCACATGTCCTTCGCGCTCCAGCTTGCCGAAGTGCTCCATCTCCGTGCTCATGATTTCCTGCGGCAGCCCGCGGAACTCGCCGAGGATTTGGAGCTGCATTTCCTTGGGCATGCGGGACAGCTCGGCAGCGCTCGTCGGGTTGAAGATGATCTGGAAAGGACGCATGGCCGGAGTGTCCGAGTTCCCCGGCGCGCTGGCAAGCGGGGTGTGCGGGCACCGCGCCGTTGCATTTTCCCGTTGCGCAAGCCCGGCCGCTTGCCCGAAATCCCCGCGCATGAGCGAACTCAACTACTCGGTCGAACATCTCGGTCTGCCAGCGAAGGACACCATCGCCCTCAAGGACTGGTATGTGCGGACGTTGGGGGCCAAGGTCCGGTTTGAGAACGGGCAGACTCCGCCGGCCTTCTTCGTGGAACTGGGCGGCGGACTGATGATTGAGATTTATCCGGCCAGCGGTGCGGTGCCGGACACGGCGAACAACGGGCTGGCCGGCTGGCGGCATCTCGCGCTGCGGGTGGCGACCATTGAGGCCGCGCAGGCCGAGCTGGTGCGGCGCGGTGTAACGTTCACCGAGCAGCCCAAGCCGGCGGGGGGCGGGGGACGGGTGCTATTTTTCGCCGACGCGGAAGGCAATCTGCTCCACCTCGTCGAGCGGCCGCAGGGGTCGGTGTTTCATTGAACCGCAAGGAGCAGGATTAGGATCAGGATTACGAGCAGGAGAAAACGTCCCGCCCGCTACCTCCGCTCCGGCTCCTGATCTTAATCCTACTCTTCCCCACATCCCATTCCCCAGATGCCACACGCTACCTTTTCCGCCGTCATCTTTGACATGGACGGTGTCATCATAGA
>CAIPBN010000548.1 GCA_903863315.1 uncultured Verrucomicrobiota bacterium
GCCCGCCGGATGCTCGAAGCCTCGCTCAACAGCATCACCACGCACGGGAGCTGGCAGGGCTGGGGATCGTGGCAGGTGTTCGACTATTTCATGGACTGGCTGCTCTTTGGCTTCGGCCATCGCGGTCAACCAGTGCTGCCAACCGAATCCTCCGAATTCGCCGGGGCCAGCGACCGCCTCTACCAAGTCTTCAACCTTGAGACGCTCCTGGCGTGGCCTCACGATTACCTTGGCGAGATTCTCGCCGAGAACCGCCACGGCCAGCACCTCGGCTTCTATCCGACACCGATGGAAGTTGCCCGGATGATGGCGGCCATGACGCTGGGCGGTGAGGATGCCCGCAGCAAATCGGTCTGTGATCCCTGCGTTGGGACTGGCCGGTTGCTGCTGGCGGCCTCCAACCATTCGTATCGCCTCTACGGTTCGGACATCAACCCGACCGTCATCAAGGCCACGCTGGTCAACGGCTACTTGTATGCGCCGTGGCTGGTGCGACCGTTCCCGTTCCTCGATCCCCACAACTGCGACTCGGCCGCCAGCCAGTCGGTCAGCGACTCCCTCATTCAGCAGGCGTGCCCGGAACAGCTCGAACTGACCGAGCACGACACCGATGAGCAGTGCCGCTTCGAACCCATCAAGAAGCGGCGTCCCCGCTACACCCAACCAGTCCTGATATGAAAAAACCCATCAGCCAGGTCTGGACGTTCGATTCCGACTCCAATCCAGACATCGACTACGAAACCCTCCGCTACACCGACCGGTCCATGTCGTGCAATTGCCCCGGCTGGACTCGTCGTGTGGCGGCGGATGGTTCTCGTTCCTGCAAACACACGCGGGCAGTGGACATGGGGACTGCGGACCAACAATCCACCGCCACCCATTCCTACGAACCCGCCAACCGCAAACCACAACCTCAACCTCACAACCATGGCCAAACCAAACCCATCGAAACCCCCAAGCTCGGACAGCGCCGGTTTGCTGTCTGACGTGGGTGCGAAAATCGTCCACTACATTCAAGCCGGTTATCCCGGTCTCTACGTTGTTTCGGCGGAGGAACAACGCGTCGAGGCCGAACTCAAGGCCGTCGTCGCCCAGCTAAACTCCGCCGCGAAGCAGAACGGCAAGCCACCCTACACCCTCTGCTACTGGACGGTGGTGAGCGGCCTCGTCAACACGGAGACCAAACAGGTCCAGAACCACAACGACCCTTTGGAAGTCTTGGACGCCGTGGCTGGACTGAAGGGAAACGCTATCGTTCTGCTCAAGGATTTCCACCTGTTCCTCACTGATCCCAACCCCATCCTGTTGCGCAAGCTCAAGGACACGCTGCTGCTCGCCAAAACCACTCAGAAACCGCTCATACTGCTCGGCTGTCGGCTGTGCTTGCCGCCGGAACTGGAACATGAGCTGACGGTGGTGGAGTTCACGCTGCCCGGCAAACCCGAGTTGCGCGCGGTGCTCGGTGGCGTGATGGAATCTGCCGGCATCAAGAGCCTCGACGTGGAGGTGAGGGAAAAGGCGGTCGAAGCAGCCAGCGGGTTGACAACCATGGAAGCCGAGAACGCCTTCTCGCTGTCGTATGTGCAGACGAGAACCATCGAACCGCAAATTGTCGCGCTGGAAAAAGCCCAAGCGGTGAAGAAGAACGGTCTGCTCGAAATCGTGGAGGTGAAGGAAACGCTCAACAGCATCGGCGGCTTGGATCTGCTCAAGGACTGGCTGCTGAGAAGGAAAGACTCCTTCAGCCAGCGTGCCATCACCTACGGTCTGCCAGCGCCCAAAGGACTGCTGATTCTCGGCATCCCCGGCACAGGCAAATCGTTGACCGCCAAAGCCACCGCTGCCGTCTTCAACGTCCCGCTGTTGAAACTCGACGCTGGCAAGCTCTACGGAGGTATCGTCGGCCAAAGCGAAGCCAACCTGCGTGCCGTCATCAACACTGCTGAAGCGATTGCGCCCTGCTGCCTGTGGATTGATGAACTGGAGAAGGGTTTTGCTGGCTCGAAGTCGTCAGGATCAACCGATGGCGGCACATCGGCTCGGGTCTTCGGTTCGTTTCTGAGCTGGATGCAGGAGAAGGTGAAGCCGGTGTTCATCGTCGCCACTGCCAATGACGTCTCTCAACTGCCGCCCGAAATGCTGCGGAAGGGACGATTCGATGAGCTGTTCTTCGTGGACCTGCCCGTTGAAGCTGAACGGGAAGCCATCTGGAAGATCGTGGTTGAGCGACGGAACCGGAAAGCCATCGACTACGACCTGCAACAACTGGCGAAGATCAGCGAAGGATTGACCGGCGCTGAAATCGAGGCCGTGTTCTTGGAGGCGATGTTTGCTGCGTTTGAACGTGGCAATGAGCCTACCGAGATGGACGTTGCCTCCTCCATGAACAGCTTCGTGCCGTTATCGAAACTGATGGCCGAACAGATTGCTGGATTGAAACAGTGGTCTGTAGGCCGTGCCCGTCCGTCAACCTCCACCTCTGAACATTCTGAGCGAAAGCTCCGGAAGTTGGGGGTGTGAGGTGGGGAGAAGGAATTGGTTCACACCGATTTCTTTTTTTAGGTATCTGGTCTGACTCTTGCGAAACAAGGGGCGAAATGCACTGACTTCGACCTCCGGCATCCGCCGTGCCGCTCAACGGCTTGAGGGACGAGGCGCTGCGCGGTAAGTCAAACCTGAGCAGCAGGCAATGTATTCGGACCCGTGGGATGCCCCGGCTACATCGAGACCTTGGTAATCTTCAAAAGGAAGTCCGAATCAAAATTTTTAGTGCTTGCTTCACACCTTTGAATCGATTATGAAAATCAAGTCGCTTTTAACAATCAATTTTCTTACCTACCTATTGGCCTTTGCAGCCATTGCTGGCGACTGCCCGTCCCCGAATTGTGACACTACCAGTGGACCGCTCTGTGGCTTCGATCGCTACTGTTGCTGTGTGCATTGTTCATTTGGTGACGCTGTAGGATGTTGTGACAAATCTTGCCAATGCCAAACTTTCTGCGAGGGTCCAAACAAAGTTTGGATTGACTGTAAGGGCAAATGTGGTGGTGGTGGCTAACTTGCGATGGGCAAGCCTTTGAATCTTACTGAAGAACCTTGCGACCGTCGTGAGTTGACAATGTTCCAACAATGGTTGGTTGATTGATTTTGATTGTGAGAAAGGCACTTTGGGTATCATTCTTTTTGGGCCC
>CAIPBN010000549.1 GCA_903863315.1 uncultured Verrucomicrobiota bacterium
CGCCAACATGCCCGAAGAAATCCCTCCGACACCACCTGCGCAGGCCGGTTCCGCCTACACGCAGGGCGAGAAGATCACCAAGATCAACGTCGCGGACGAGATCAAGAACTCGTTCCTCGACTACTCGATGTCCGTCATCATCTCGCGCGCGTTGCCTGACGTGCGCGACGGCCTCAAGCCCTCGCAGCGCCGCATCCTCTACGCGATGCACGAGCTGTCGCTCTTCCCGGGGCGCAAGCATTACAAGTGCGCCAAAATCTGCGGCGACACCTCCGGCAATTACCACCCGCACGGCGAGGCGGTGATTTACCCCACGCTTGTCCACATGGCCCAGCCCTGGGTGATGCGCGAGAAGCTCGTGGACGGCAAAGGCAACTTTGGTTCCGTCGAAGCCGACCCGCCCGCCGCGATGCGTTACACCGAGGCCCGGCTCACGCACCTCGGTGCGGCGCTGATGCAGGACATGGACCGGGACACGGTGGACTTCGTCCCGAACTACGACGAGCGCATGACGGAGCCGACCGTCTTCCCGGCGGCGTTTCCGAACCTCCTTGTCAACGGCGGCACGGGCATCGCGGTCGGCATGGCCACGAACATGCCGCCCCACAACCTCGGCGAGGTCATTGACGGCATCTGCGCGCAGATTGAAGACCCGACCATCAGCATTCCGGGCCTGATGAGATTCATCAAAGGCCCCGACTTCCCGACCGGCGGCTTCATCTGCGGCGTCGAGGGCATCAAGAATTATTTCGAGACCGGGCGCGGCTCCATCAAGTTGCGCGGCAAAATCGGCAGCGAGGAGATCAAGGGCAACCGCGAGCAGCTCGTCATCACGGAAATCCCCTTCAACGTGAACCGCGCGGCGCTCGAATCGAGCATCGCCGACCTCGTGAACCAGAAGGTCATCACGGACATTTCCGCGATGCGCAACGAGTCCGACGAGCACTGCCGCCTCGTCATCGAGCTGAAACGCGACGCCCTGCCCAAGGTCGTCATCAACAACCTCTTTCAGCACACCCAGCTCGAGATTTCCTTCAGCGTCAACGCCCTTGCCATTGACCACGGCAAGCCCAAGACGCTGAACCTCAAGCAGCTCATCTCCCCCTACATTGACCATCGCCGCGAGGTCATCCTGCGCCGCACGCGTTTCGAGCTGCGCAAGGCTGAGGAACGCGCCGAACTGCTCGAAGGCTACCTCGTCGCGCTCGCGAACCTCGACGAGTTCATCCACATCATCCGCAGCAGCGACAACAAGGAAGAGGCCCGCGTGAAGCTGCTCGCCTACGAGTGGACCCGTGAGCAGGTCGAGCGCTGGGGCATCCTCATCCGCCACGAAAGCCAGCTCACGGAAGGCCGTTTCGCGCTCAGCGAACGTCAGGTGGACGCCATCCTGGAACTCCGCCTTTACCAGCTCACCGGCTTGGAAATTGACAAGGTCGAGGCCGAATACAAAGCCCTCCTCGAAGTCATCAAGGACCTCATGGACATCCTCGCGAAGGAGTCGCGCGTCATGGCCATCATCAAGAACGAGCTGAAGGCCATTAAGGAAAAGCACGCCACGCCACGCCTCACGCAGATTGTCCCCGACGAGGGCGAAATCGCCATCGAAGACCTCATCGCCAACGAGGGCGTCATCATCACCCTCACGCACGCCGGCCTCATCAAGCGCACCGCCGTCTCCGCCTACCGCGCCCAGCGCCGGGGCGGCAAGGGCGTCATCGGCATGACCACCCGCGAGGCGGACACGCCGGAGGAGAGCGACTTCATCGAGCACCTCTTCACCGCCAGCACGCACGACTACCTCATGTTCTTCACGAACACGGGCCGCGTGTATGTCGAGCGCGTGCATGAGATTCCCGACATGGGCCGCGCCTCGAAGGGCCGCAGCATCGCGAACCTTCTGGAGTTGAAGGCCGAGGAAAAGGTTGCCGCCCTCATCCGCATCCAGTCCAAGCTCGACGCGAACAAGGACGACATCACCTGGCAGCAGCCCGGCGAGCTCTTCTTTGCTACCCAGCAGGGCACGGTGAAGAAAACGACGCTCAACGAGTTCGGCAACGTTCGCAAAGGCGGCATCATCGCCATCGGCATCGAGCCGGGCGACACCCTCATCGAGGTCAAACTCACGCGCGGCAGCACCGGCGATACCGACCCCGGCGACGACGTGGTCCTCATCACCCACGGCGGCATGAGCATCCGCTTCAGCGAGTCCGACGTGCGCAGCATGGGCCGTAGTGCCACTGGTGTGCGCGGTATCAGCCTTGACGAGGGCGACACCCTCGTGGCTGCCGCCATCGTCGTGCCGGATGCCACGCTCCTTGTGGCCGGCGAGAACGGCATCGGCAAGCGCACGGACTTCAGCGAATACCGCGTCCAGTCGCGCGGCGGCAAGGGCATCATCACCATGAAGACCGGCGACAAGACCGGTGGCGTGGTGGGCGCGCTCACCGTGAAGGACGCCGATGAAATCATGCTCATCACCAGCGGCGGTCAGATGGTCCGCATTCCCGTGCAAGGCGTCCGCGAGGCTGGCCGCAACACGATGGGCGTGAAGCTCGTGAACCTTGACGCTGGCGACAAACTCCAGGCCATCGCCCCCGTCATCAGCGAGGAGCGCGGCGAGGAAGCTCCCGCTGCCTGAACCCCGTCTTTCTGGGATTGTGGGAGCCCGAATCTTCCAAACAACGCGGGAAACACTTGCTAGAAGCTGATCCAGCCCGGTGAAATGGGCTCTTGGTTTGAGCGAAGTGGAAGACCTTTACGCGGCCATGCTAATCGCAGGCATAAACAAAACCGAAATCTGTGACCGCCCGCTCCGTGGGGCTTGCAGTCAGGGGTTGGCTCAACTAAACAATCCCGGCAGTCGCGACCGCTTCCGTGTCCGACTTAACCTGATTTGTTCCGCGCAACGCAATATGGCCGGTGGTGATGTGAAATTATTCACAAACTAGCCCAGCGGCCCGCCTGACAACAACCAACTCAGCCATGTCAGACATTTTTCCCAAATGGACGAACAAACTGCCCGCGATGATTATCGCGGGCGGATTGCTTGTCGGCGGGGTGGTCACGGCGGGTGTGACCTATTACCTCACGCCCAAGTATGCGCGCGTCGGCTACACACCCGTGCAGCCAGTTGCCTTCAGCCACGCCATCCACGCGGACCAGCTTGGGCTGGACTGCCGTTACTGCCACAATGGGGTCGAGAAGTCTTGGTATTCGAACGTTCCGGCCGCGACCACGTGCATGAACTGCCACAACCAGGTGCTCAAGGATGACCCGCGCCTGGCTTTGGTGCGCGAGTCCGCCGCGACCGGCAAGCCGGTGCCGTGGGTGCAAATCCACAAAACCCCGGACTACGTCTATTTCAACCACTCCGTCCATGTGAACCGCGGCGTCTCGTGCGTGCACTGCCACGGCCCGGTCAACAAGATGGACGAGGTGCGTCACAGCCAGTCGCTGGGCATGGCCTTCTGCCTCGAATGCCACCGTGACCCGGCGGCCAAGATCCGTCCCAACGACCAAGTCTATAACCTCGACTGGCAGGCCCCGGAGGGCTTTGCCAAGAAGGAGGGTGCGAAGCTGGTCAAGGATTGGAACGTGCATCCCGGCGAGAGCTGCTCCGTCTGTCACCGATGAAAGTCATTCCCCCTGTTTGCCCGGAGCCGGATTCCGGCCCGCAATACTTCCGCAGCCCCGAAGCGCTGGCGGATTCGCCGGAACTGCGCGAGTGGGCCGAGAAGGAGTTCCCCGCCGGAGCCAGCGAGCTGAGCGCCGCCGAGTCGCGCCGCGACTTCATGAAGCTGATGTCCGCCTCGTTCATGCTGGCGGGCTTTGGTCTCACCGGCTGCCGTCGGCCGACGGAGCACATCTATCCCTTTGGCAAGCAGCCGGAAGGCTACACGCACGGTGTGGCGCAGCACTTCGCCACGGCCATGCCCACCCGCACGGGCGCGGTGCCGTTGCTGGCGAAGTCCAGTGATGGACGGCCCACGAAGGTGGAGGCCAACCCCCTGCACCCCGATCAGGCGGGCACCGATCAGTTTGTCCAGGCATCCGTGCTCGGGCTGTATGACCCGGACCGTGCGCAGTATTTCCGGAAGAACGGCTCGATCGCCAAGCGTGAGGAAGCCCTCGACGCCCTCAGTGCGTTGGGTCGTAAATTTGCCGCCAATCAGGGACAGGGCTTGGCCATCGTTGCTGAAAGCAGTTCCTCACCCACGCGCACCCGCTTGCAGGCGGCCATCGCGGCGAAGTTCCCCAACGCGGTCTGGGCCACTTACGACGCCGTGGATTCCAGCATCCACGCCCGCGCAGCCAGCCTCGTCACGGGCAAATCGGTCCAGCCTTACTTCAAGTTCAACCTTGCCAAGCGCATCCTCTCACTCGACTGCGACTTCCTCGGCGGCGAGGACGAGATGTATCGCTATACGCGTGATTTCGCCAAGGGGCGCAAGATTGCCAAGGCGGATGAAGCCAAGAAAGACGACCTCATCAACCGCCTCTATGCAGTTGAGTCGTTGATGACGCTCACCGGTGGCAACGCGGACCATCGCCTCCGTGTCGCGCCCAGTCAGGTCGCGGCCGTGGCTGCCCAGCTTGCGGCGGAAGTGCTCAAGCAGTCGGGCTCAAGCCTTTCCTTGGACACAGCTGCTCTCGCGGCCGGTGCCAAGGTGGATTCCAAGTGGATCACCGAGTGCGCCAAGGATCTTGTCGCGCACAAGGGCGCGGCCTTGGTCGTGGCTGGCCAGCGCCAGCCGCTCGCTGTTCACGTGCTGGCGCACGCGATGAATGAAGCGCTCGGAGCCTTGGGCAAGATCGTCGAGCTGCATCCGGCCTCATCCCCGGCCAAATCCTTGGCAGATGTGGCCGGTGCGGAAACCATTATCTTGCTCGGAGCCAACCCCGCTTACACTGCGGCTGAGGTCTGGAGTCAGGTCACCAAGACTGCGAAGACCATCGTCCGCCTCGGCTACCACGAGGACGAGTCGGCTGCGGGTGTCGCCTGGCATTTGCCCGCTGCGCACTACCTTGAATCCTGGGGCGATGCCCGCACCAGTGACGGCACGGTGGTCGCCATTCAGCCCCTCATTGCACCGCTGTTCGGCGGTCTGACCGAGAGCGAAGTTTTGGCCCGTCTTGCTGGCACTAACTCCAGCGCCTACGAGCTGGCGCGCGAAACGTTTGCTAGCCTCACCGGCGGCGCGTTGGACGAGGAGAAGTGGAAGAAGTTCCTGCACGATGGTTTCCTCTCCGGCACCCGGTCCACTGCGGTGAGCGCCTCCTTTGACCGCGCGGCTGCCGCTGCGGAATTGGCCAAAGCCGCCGCGCCCAAGGCTCCTTCCAAGGGCGAACTCGAAGTGGTTTTCCACCGCGACTACAGCGTGGACGACGGTCGTTACACTAACAACGGCTGGCTTCAGGAACTGCCCGACCCGATCACGAAGATTGTCTGGGACAACGCGGTCCTGTTGAGCCGGGAGACGGCGGCGCAGCTCGGCTTGAAGAACGGTGACGTCGTCGCCATCTCGGCGGCCGGCCGGAGCGTGGAAGGAGCCGTCTGGATTCAGCCGGGCATGGCGGATTTCACTCTTGGTTTGGCACTTGGCTACGGCCGCAAATGGGGGCGCATCGCCTGCTTGGACAAGTTCAGCGTCGGCTTCAACGCTTACCCGCTGCGCGTGACCGGTGTCGGCTTCATCAGTGGCGTGTCCGTGAAGGCCACCGGCCGCACGCACCAGTTCATCTGCACCCAAGACCACTGGACCCTGCATGGCCGTCCGGTCGTGCGCGAGGCCAATGTGGACCAGTATCTGGCGAAGCCCGACTTCGCGAAGAACTTCGATCTCGATGCCCACACGGATTACCTCGTCAAGAATCCCGATGGTTCCATCAAGAACATTTACGAGCATCCCTATAAGACCCACCCGAAGCTGGCGAGCCAGACGCATCAGTGGGGCATGGTGGTGGATCTCAACGCCTGCACCGGCTGCTCCGCCTGCGTCATCGCCTGCCAGAGCGAGAACAACATCCCCATCGTCGGCAAGGACCAGGTGGCCAAGGGCCGCGAGCTGCACTGGATGCGCATTGACCGCTACTACACGGCGGACCCGAAGAAGAAGCAGCAGGGTGGGATGATCGATGCCTTCCTGAGCAACGCCGCCGGCACCCAGGGCAACCCGGAGACCGTCAATCTGGTCGAGCGCGACGAGCTGCAGGCGACCAAGAAGTGGATCGATGATCCGCAGGTCGTGACGCAGCCGATGATGTGCCAGCACTGCGAAAGCGCGCCGTGCGAAAGCGTCTGCCCGGTCAATGCCACCGCCCACGACGACGAGGGTGTGAACGTGATGGCCTACAACCGCTGCGTGGGCACGCGGTATTGCGCTAACAACTGCGCGTGGAAGGTCCGCCGCTTCAACTTCTTCGATTACAACAAGCGTCCCATCGGCGGCGGCAAGCTGGCCAGTGACCTGTTCTCCTCGAACATCGGCCTCTACAAAGGCCCGCTGGGCAACCGTCCTGGCGACGAGATCGACCTCGTCACCATGGCCCGCAACCCGGACGTCACGGTCCGCATGCGCGGCGTGATGGAGAAATGCACCTTCTGCCAGCAGCGCATTGAAAGTGCGAAGATCGCCCAGAAGGTCAAGGCCGGGGCGAGCGACGATGTGCAGGTGAAGGACGGCGCCATCAAGACCGCCTGCCAGCAAGCCTGCCCGGCGGACGCGATTGCCTTCGGCAACCTGCTCGATCCGAAGAGCAAGGTTTCCCTGCTCAAGCAGCATGACCGTAACTACACGGTGCTGGGCTTCCTCGACACCAAGCCGCGCACGACTTATCTGGCCCGCGTTCGCAATGTGAACCCGGCGATGCCCGATGCGAAAATCTGGAGCCTTGAAGAATACAAGGACGTCACCCACTCCGACCCGATGAAAGGCCACGGACACGCTCCTGAAGGCGACAAGAAAGGAGCGAAGCACTAATGAGCGCTGCCGCTGAACATCACGTTCCCTCCTCGGTGAAAATCGCGCCGCCCCCTGCGGAACTGGAGCGCCAGCCGCTGGTGCTGCAGAATCGCAGCATTGGCTGGATTTCCGATCATATCGCCGGCATCTGCGAGGGGCCCGCTCCCAAGTGGTGGCTACCCGCCTTGCTCATGAGCGTTTCGCTCATGACGATGATGTTCGGGTGCATCGCCTACCTCATCGCCACCGGGGTCGGCGTCTGGGGTTTGAACCAGCCCGTCGCGTGGGCGTGGGACATCACGAACTTCGTCTTCTGGATC
>CAIPBN010000550.1 GCA_903863315.1 uncultured Verrucomicrobiota bacterium
CGCTGAAGACGCGCTTGAAGCAGATGGAGGAGCAGTCCGCCAAAGCCGACGCGAAGAACCAGCAGTTCCTGAACATCCTCAAGAAGAAGACCGCCGAGCGGATTGCGGAGCTGGAGAAGAAGTAGCCGCCATGGAACTTGCCGCCCTGCCAATCCAGTTCGAGGAGGCGACGCTCGCCGAGTTCTGCCGTGCGCGGGACATTCGCAGGCTCAGTCTCTTCGGCTCCGTGCTGCGCGATGACTTCGACCCGGCTCGCAGCGACGTGGATGTGCTGGCGGAATTTGCCCCGTCCGCCCGGCCCGGCTTCCGCGCCTTCGGCTATGGCGAAGAGTTGGGTGAATTGCTCGGCGTGAAGGTGGACTTCAACACCCCGGCCATGTTGAGCAAACACTTCCGGGACGAAGTCCTCCGCGAAGCCGTCACTGTCTATGAGCAGGCATAACCCCAAGGTGACGTTGCGCCAAATCGCCGAGCACGCCGAGCGCGCCCAGCAGCTCTGCGCTGGCCGCGCGGCAGTGGATTTCCTTCGCGACTGGCAGGCGGCGATGGCCCTCGAACGCGCCATGGAAATCATCGGCGAGGCGGTCAAACGGCTGCCGGAAGACCTGCGCGCGGCCCACCCTGAAATCCCGTGGCGGCAAATCGCCGGGATGCGCGACCGCTTGAGCCACGGATACGACTCCGTTGACTACGAACTGCTCTGCAACGCGGTGCGGGACGACGTTCCGCTGTTGCTCGAAACTGCGCGCAGGATGCTCCGCGAACTAGAGAAGAAGTAGTGAGCTTGCCTACGTGAACACCATGCTCACACCTGCCAAACCGCGTGTTCTCTGGCTGATTATCCTGGGCTTCTTCATCACAGACTCATTGGTTGTCTGGGTGCATTATGAGACGAACTTCCTCATTGCTAGCTGGGCGCATGCAATTGAACCGAACCAACGCCATCTTGTCTGGGAGTTGGTCTGGAAGAACTTGGAGGGACTAATTTATCTGATACCAATCGCAGCGGCCTTTTTCTGGTTTGCGTTGCGCGAGTATCCCGGAAGCGTGTCGTTCTTCGCCTTCAATCCCCAGCGTCCTGTCTGGGCAACCACTTGGAGTGTGATGCTGGGGGGCTACCTTTGTTTGGTTCCCTATTCTTTTTACATACAAGCAGCGCGCCTGCATCCGTTGGAAAGCGTCCAGGACTTGGTCTGGTGCTACGTGGTTGTGTGTGCGCGCAGCTCGTTGATGCACTCAACTTTTGGGCAACGGAAACCAAAAACTCAAACAAGCAATTCCGGCAGCACACCATCATCCCCTGCCGCACCGACTGACCCGATTGTTTAGTGTGAACTAATTTCGAATTACTTTATGAAGTCACAACTCCTTTCGCTTCTCTTCTGCTTCATCGGCATTAGTGGGTTTTCCGTCAATGGCGCCGACATCCCGGACCGGCCGGAGAAGCTCAAGTATCCCGCACTGAACTACTCGCCACCGGACGCCAAGCAGTTCCGCGTGGTGCTCAAGGCCGGACCGGTCGCCTATGTTGTGCCCGACCGCGAGCTGCCGCTGGTCAACATCTCCGTCCTCGTCCGCGCGGCCGATTACCTCGATCCCGC
>CAIPBN010000551.1 GCA_903863315.1 uncultured Verrucomicrobiota bacterium
TCCCCCAATAGTGATATTATCACTCCGGCCAAAGCAGTAACCAACAAGACAAGTGCGAGCCTTGCTTTCAACACGTTACTCATAATCGGATAGCGCTTGATGATGTAAAGGCCATGGAAGAACCGAATATGTCAACGCGGACTTTCCATTTTACCAGATCACTTGCAATGGCATTACCTCTCATCAGCACCGTTGCGAATGTTAGCTCACTGGAAATGGAGACGATATTTGCGTCCTGAGGCCAGCTTGGATCGCAGGGCGGAACTTCACCAAAATAGCTAAAGACCTCCGTCGCCTTTGGTCCTGGGCCATCGACCATGAACATCTGCCGGCCGGGACTGCGCTGCACGTTTCCCTGCAACGGGTCGTCCTGAATGTTGTCGATTGGAACATCAACTATGATTGTTGTGCAATCGTTGTCATCAAACGAAACACTAAAAGTTTCACCTATACTATTCTGTTTGAACCTAAAATTCGACAACGGATCCGTTCCTGGAACGGTGACAGATAACTCGACGGTGTGCCCTATCGAATCAAAGCCCAGCGGGCTATTCCTTGAATTGTAGTGCATTTGCGGCCCGCCACATTGCGGAAAAATTTGATTTCCCTGCGCGTCAAGCCCGAATCTATCAAGATTGTGTTGAGCATCGCCAATCTTGTTGTCAGCCGAGAACGGTCCATCATTCTTGAAGTTCAATTGTGCCATTATTGTGCCTCCCCCAGGTCCACCGGTTGCTGACTTAACAGTTTGGGCAAATGTCGGAACCAGTGGGCGAATCTCGGCCTCCTGGCATTCGATGTAAAAGTTCCAACTGTCGTCGAGCACGTTTGTTCCAAAGGAAATTTCTCCCGGGGCAACGAAATTTCCTTCATCGTCAGTTGGCTTGAAGTTGACTTCAATCAAGAAAATGTTTGTTCCTCCAGGCTCACCGCCAACCTTGAGTTCCGCCTCCCACTTCGTAGTTTCAGCCACACGATTGGTATTGATGACAGTGTTGGTTATGGCATTTCCGTTTTCATCACTGAAGACGAAGGTTTCCGACGTGCTGGTGTCGTTGGTATAGCTCGCGTAGCGGAATTCACCGGTCCCGCGATTATCGACGGGACTTGTGTTTGTGCGGGCGCCGTCGCTGTAAAGCCGGTTCGGCCCGTAATAGACATAGTTAATGCCCAGATCTGGAAGTGCGGGCCATTCGTCACGGACATAGTTTAATCTCTCCCAACTGCCCTGCGGCCAAAATTGCTGCCCGACACCACCGAAGTAATCCCAGTAGGTCTTCGTCATCCGGTGGCCAGCATCGGATAGGCTCCAATCCACGAGGATATTCGTGCGTTCCAAGAAACTTTCCGGCCCGGCGTTGGTGATGGCCGTGTCCAAGATCAAGATGTAGCCGCCGACGCCTTCGAAACCCCGTGTGAATTTCGTTATTCGCACTTCTTGAGCCTGGATGCTTGGGATGAATTGCATCAGCAGCATGGCTACGAGCGCGAGCCTGGCGATGGTCCGTGACAGATGGGTGAGTTTGGGATTCATGGTTTCGTAGAGGTGATGGGTGACAGGAAGGGGTGACAGGGTAGTTTAGCCGCCGAACACAACCTCGATGACCGGTGTCCAGACGCGGGTCGGTTCGCCGTCCCAGAAGCAGAGGCGGTAGCGGCGTTTCTCGGGCTGGCCCGCCACTTTGAGCGGGCGGGTGTCGTTGTAGGGGTCGCTGGTGTCGATGGCCAGGAAGGTCCACTCGGTTTCGTTCGCCACCTGGCTCTCAATCCACACGCCGAGGTGCCCGGCCTTGTTGAAGTTCAGAATCACTTCGCCACTCTTGGCGGCGGCCTTGGCCTTGGGTGTCTCGTCCGGGTCTTCGGTCACTTCCTCGCCGATGACACCGAGGTCCTGGCCGATGGCCACGGTGTAGGCGGTGCGGGTCTTGAGGTTCTTGATAAAGGCGAAGAGCCGCTTCTGCGCGCCGGGCACCACGTTCGCTGGGGGCGCAGGCGTGGCTGGCAGGCTGAACGTGGGCGGCGGCACGGCCGCGCTGCCGGTGCCGGTGAACACGAGCCGCACATGCGCCGTCACGGCCTGTCCGAAACCGGAGGCCGCGCCTTGCAGGGTGTCCAGCAGCCAGACCATGCGGTCGCAGTCGGCGACGGCGGCAGTGATGTCATCGGCGGAGTAGCCGAGGGCGGTCTGGTAGGTGCCGATTTTGTTGCGGAAGTTGCGCAGCCAGACGATTTGATCGCCGATGCGCGCGGGGTAGTAACGAGCGGTTCTGGGCATAGGTTAGGTGGGGTTGGGGTTTAGGGTCTGGCGGATGGGGAAGTGGGAAAGGCGCGAGGCGTGGTCAAAAGGAGACAATCTGCTGCAAGTGCTTTGTCCCCAATGAGAAGGGACGGAGTAGCGGCGGCAAAAGCCGTGTCCCTTCCTGAAGGGGACAGTGTCGGAGCCGGATGGGACAAGGTGAAAGCGAGCCGGGACAGGGCAAGAACCGGAAGGGACGTGTCCCCTTTGGCGTGGGACACGGCGGGAGCGAGCGGGGACGAGGGTGCCTGGGTTTGAGCGGGACAGCGCGTCGCTACCAGACGAAGGCCCCAGCTTCGGCGGAAGGCGGAAGGCGGAAGGCGGAAGGCGGAATTGCCACACTATGTCCCCACGACATCTTCATTGGCTTGGGATGGTGATATGCAGGGAAGTGGCTCGCGCAGTCAAGCAGTATCTCAACTATTTTTCACAGCCGTTCCACAGGATGGCGTGGAGGCAGTGACCAACATGGGCGTCTCGAAAGTTTACGACCCGGTGGGACGGAACTGGAGGACCATTTGCCCATCTGGTTTCACGCTCCTCAAAGAAATCAACGGTTCTGAGCACGTTTCCTATGGGACGGCAGTGAACTAATTTTAATTTTTTGCGGCTGCGTTTCGTCTGGCGCGGCCTTTTTCCATGCTTGCCGCCCGGGTTGGTTGTGACAACGCTGGTGTGTCCCATGAAAACAAAAGTCCTTTTCCTGCTCGTTGCCGCCTACGCCTGGCTGCATCACACCGAGGCCACCGCGGCCGCCTACCGCAACCGCTACGGCCAGCTCCCGGCCAACGCCACGCCCGGGGACCGGATGTTCGCCGAGTATTTCCGTTCCGAGGCCCGCACGCTGGCCGAGCGTTCGCTGGCTGAGGTGCGCACAATCGAGGACTGGAACAAGCACAAGGTGACCGCCCGCCAGCAGCTCCTCGAAATGCTGGGGCTGGACCCGCTGCCGCCGAAGACGGATTTGAAGGCCACGGTCACCGGCACGCTTGACCATCCCGACTTCACGGTGGAGAAACTGCATTTCCAGTCCCGGCCCGGCCTCTATGTCACCGCCAACGTGTATGTGCCAAAGAAACTTTCCGCACCCGCGCCCGCCATCCTCTACGTTTGCGGCCATGCCGTGGTTAAGACCAACGGGGTGAGCTACGGCAACAAGGTCGGCTACCAGCACTGGGGCGCGTGGTTCGCCCGCAACGGCTACGTGGCCATGCTTGTTGACACCGTCCAGCTCGGTGAACTGGAGGGCGTCCACCACGGCACGCACGGCAAGGACATGTGGTGGTGGAACTCGCGCGGCTACACCAGTGCCGGAGCCGAGGCGTGGAACTGCATCCGGGCGCTCGACTATCTCCAGTCGCGCAAAGATGTGGATGGCACGCGCCTTGGGGTGACCGGCCGCAGCGGCGGCGGCGCTTATGCCTGGTGGATTGCCGCGCTGGACGACCGCATCAAGGCCGCCTGTCCCACCGCCGGCATCACCGATTTGCAAAACCACGTGGTGGATGGCTGCGTGGAAGGACACTGCGACTGCATGTTCATGGTGAACACCTATCGCTGGGATTACGCGCAAGTCGCCGCGCTCGTCGCTCCGCGTCCCCTGCTCATCGTCAACACGGACAAGGACAACATCTTCCCGCTCGACGGCGTGGTGCGGGTGCATGAGCGCGTGCGCGATATTTACGATTTGCACAACAAACCGGAGCAGCTCGGTCTCATCATCACCGAAGGTCCGCACAAGGACACGCAGGAGTTGCAAGTGCCAGTGATGCGCTGGTTCAACAAGTGGCTGAAGCAGAGCGAGGCCCCCGTGCCCAACTATGCGGAGAAGCTCTTCACCGGCCAGCAGCTCAAGGTTTTTGAAAAGCCGCCTGCCGATGAAATCACCTCGAAGTGCTACGAGAACTTCACGCAGTTGGCGGTGGACTCCGCGAGCTTCGACCCGAAGAAGGCGCTCACCGAGCTGCAGACCAAGACCTTCGGTGGCTGGCCGTCGGCAACCGGCCCGGCGAATGTTCGGCAAGTTGCCGCCATCGAGACCAACGGTGTGCGCTTGAGTGTCCACGAGTTCGACAGCGAGACAGGCATCCGGCTGCGGTTCTATCTCGCGCAGCCGCTCGCCGCTCCCGCGAAGGCGCTGCATTTGGAGACGGTGGACGACATCAACTGGAAACAGCAGTTGCAGCTCGCCAAGGCGGGCTTTGCCAGCGCCTTCAGCGAGGAGCTGGCCCAGGCCGGAATCGACCCCAAGGCGGCCGTGGCCCCGCAGTTGCAGCAACAGTTCAACAAGTGGATGGGCTACATCCGCGATCATCAGGCGGCTTACATCACGTTCGCGCCGCGCGGAGTGGGGCCGACGGCCTTGGGCGGCGACAAGAAGTATCAAACCCAGATGCGTCGGCGCTTCATGCTGCTCGGCGAGACGCTGGCCAGCTCGCAGGTCTGGGATGTCCACCGCGCCTCGCAGGCGGCGCGCAGCCTGCCCGGCTTGGGCACCGTGCCGCTGCACTTCCATGCCAGCCCGGAGATGACCGAAGTGGCCACCTTTGCCGCGCTGTTTGAGCCGAAGCTGGTTTCGCTCACGCTGGCGCAAGCCCCACGCGGGGACAAGGAAGCGCCTGACTTCCTGAATTGGGCGCGTTTCGTGACGCCCGGCCAGTTGCTGCAACTGGCCGAGCAGAAGACGAAGGTGAACTTGCCGAAGAAGCGATAGCCGAAGGTGGAGGCAGGTAGGAGGCAGGTAGGAGGCCTGCCGCCACTATTTCGCCCGCACGTGGACAGTCTGCGTGGGGTAGGCGAACTCGATGCGTTCGGCCTCGAAACGGCGCTTGATCTCCAGATTGAGCTGTTGCATGCCGGCGAGGTAGGCCTTGAATTCAACGCCGTTCCACCAGTGCACCACGTAGAGGTTAAGCGCGGAGTCGTTGAACTTGTTGAAGCTGATCCAGACATCGGCGGTCATCGGGTGAGCGCGATACACCTCCTCCAGAATGGCGCTGGCGCGCTCCACCTTTTCCGGCGTGGTATCGTAGGTGATGCCGAGGTTCATCTCGGTCTTGATGTTGGGCCGGGCCGTGACGTTCGTAATGGTGGCGTTCCCCATGGTCTTGTTGGGGATGGTGACCAGATGGCCGTCCAGATTGCGCACCCGCGTGCTGCGCATGCCGATGGTTTCCACCGTGCCGTCCACTGCGTCCAGACGGATGCGGTCGCCCACGCGGAACGGTTTGTCCGCGAAGATGGCCACGGCACCGAAGAGGTTGGCCAGCGTGTCCTGCGCGGCAAGGCCGATGGCCAGGCCACCGATGGACAGCGATGCAATCGCGGCGGTCACGTTCACGCCAAGGTTCTGCATGGTGACCAGCACGGCGATGACCAGCAGGAACGCCTTGATGCCCTTGCGGATGACGATGAAAAGCTGCTCGTTGAGCGCCTTCTCCGCGTCGGCAGTGCGGTTGCGCCAGATGTCCACAAACACATCCGTGACCCTCAAAGCCATGTAAGTCAGGGCGCTGGCGAGGATCACGGTGAAACCCTTGTGCAACCATAGTTCGACCTGTTCCGGCCAATGGAAGATGGACAGCCCGATGTGGAGGAACATGACGAAGGCGACCACCTTGACTGGTCCATTGAGCAGCTCAAGTAGTTGGTCATCCACCGAGGTCGCCGTGCGCTTGGTGAACTGGCGCAGCCACACGCGCGTGAGCCAGTCGAGGAACTTGGCCACGTAGAAGGCCAGCACGATGTAAATCAGCGACGCGAGATACTGCCAGATCGGATTGCCGAGCAGGGGCGTCCGCAAAGGCTCGAAACTGTCCAGGCCGAAGGTGAGCAGCTCCGGGCGTTCAGCCACGATCTGCGGGAGCAGCGGGGCAGGGCGGGTCAGCTTCACCGGGGCGTTGGTGGTGGCTGGCGGATTGGCATCGCCCGGCGCGCTGAGCAGCGGAGGCAGGCAGGCCAGGCAGATTCCCCACAGCAGGACGGACAGAGCCCAGAATTTCCATTTGCAATTCACGCTTCAGCCTTAGCCGGAGGGCCGGGCAGGGACAAGGTTTTTGGCGCGGCTCTCAGTGGCGGGCGGGGCGGGCCAGTGGTGATAATGGTGCTTCGGCGGCGGGCGCTGCCGGTTGTGGCATTCGAATCGTCGGACTTCCGACGCCACGCCTTAGATCGTGCGAGGAGCGCGGGGGCACGCGGTGAATTTGCATTGGGAATGGGCTCGACAGGTGGGCGTGTTTTCGGTATTCAAA
>CAIPBN010000552.1 GCA_903863315.1 uncultured Verrucomicrobiota bacterium
CTGAGGCCAGGTCGATCTCCACGTCGCCCCGCTGTGGGGTTTCGTCGTCGAACTGCACAATCGCCTCGCGGAAGTCCGGGCCAGGCTCGCGGTTGAGGAAGCCGGGATGCAGCACGCGCACGGCGCGCCCGTCCGCGAGCGCGAGCTGATCGCGCAAGACGCGCTGGTGCTGCCAGACCGCTTGCAACAGCCGTTCCGGCGGCGGGCCATCTTCACGCAAGGGCGTCGCGCTCGGGCGCTGGGTGCGCCAAGTGGCGTAAAGGTTGGCAGGGAACGGCATCGGATTTCAGTGGTGAGAATACAGAGCGTGTCAACGGGCGCAGGCGTTTTCCTGCTCTTAATCCTGATCCTAATCCTGCTCTCCCCGCCTTCACCCGAGGAGCAGGATTAGGATTAGGATTAAGATTATGAGCTGGAGGGGAAGGCGCGCTTGCACCACGCCGCCAACCTCTCCACACTCGCCACCACTATGTCGTGGAAAGTTCTCATCACCGCCCGGGCCGCTGAAGAAGTCGGCCAGCCTGCTTATCAACTCCTGCGCGACTCCGGCTGCGAAGTCGTCATCGCGCCCAAGTTCGGCCCGCTTAGCGCCGATGACGTGCAGGCTTACATGGCCGGCTGCGACGCGACTCTGTGCAGCGCGGACAAATACACTCCCGCCGTGCTCCAGCACGCCAACGCCGCCGGCATCAAGTGCCTTTCGCGCTGGGGTGTGGGCTACGACTCCATCGACATCGCCACGGCCACGCGGCTGGGCATCGTGGTCGCGTTCACGCCGGGCATGCTCGATGGCGCGGTGGCGGACTACACTTGGGCGCTGCTCTTCGCGCTCGCACGCCGCGTGCACGAGGGCCATATCGTCATGCGCGACAACCGCTGGTCCGTCGCGTGGGGCCACGATGTGTCCAACAAGACGCTGGGTGTCATCGGCTGCGGTCGCATCGGCCAGGCCGTGGCGAAGCGCGCGGCGGGCTTCAACATGCAAATCCTCGGCCACGACATTGCGCCAAACCCGCACGCGGAGGCGCTCGGGGTGAAGTTCGTCTCCCTCGATGAGCTGCTGGCCAAGAGCGATTTCGTCTCCCTCAACTGCGCGCTCACGCCGCAGAACCGTGGACTGATCGGCGAGGCGCAGTTCAAAAAGATGAAACCCAACAGCTACCTCATCAACACCGCGCGCGGCGCGCTGGTGGACGAGGCTGCGCTGGTCCGCGCGCTGGAGCAGAAGACCATCGCCGGAGCTGCCGTGGACGCCTTCAGCACCGAACCGTTGCCCAACGACCATCCGCTGCGTCGCTGCCCGAACGTCTTGCTCACCCCGCACCAGGCCTTCAACGGCCGCGAGACCGGTGAGCGCGTCAGCCTCGCCGCCGCGCAGGCCATCGTGGACCTGATGCACGGCAAGAAACCGACGCACGTCGTGAACGGCGATGTGTTTCAGTCGGCGGCGTTGCGCGCGAAGCTAAAGTGATGGCCGGCCAACGGGCTTTTATCTCTCTCGGCATCCGCCTCGCAATGGCGGGACTCGGCTGCGCGGTTTCAGGCTTTGCTGCCGACTGGCTCTACCTCGACAACGGCCAGGTTCGCCTCGGCGTGGATCGGGCGGCGGGTGCAAGCATCGGCTTCTTCGGCGAGAGCTCGACGGGGCGGAATCTGCTGAATCATCACGACAAAGGCCGGTTCATCCAGCAGTCTTACTATGGTGTGAAGGACGGCTCGGACTGGAACGGTAAGCCGTGGCGCTGGAATCCCGTGCAAGGCGGCGGCTGGCGCGGCGAACCGGCGCGCACGCTGGCCTTCACGAACACCCCGACCACGCTCTACGCAAAGACGAGGCCGAAGCATTGGGCCACGGGTGTGGATCTGCCGGACGTGGTGATGGAGGAGTGGCTGGCGTTGACAAATCGCGTCGCGCACTTGCGTTTCCGCATGACCTATAGTGGCGCGCCGAATCATCCGCCGACACATCAGGAACTGCCCGCCGTCTTCGCGGACTTCGCGCTGACGAACCTCGTTTACTATCAGGGCACCGCGCCGTGGACGGGCGGCACGCTTGCGCGCCGCGTGCCCGGCTGGCCGAACGAATATGCGAAACAACTCACGGAGAATTGGGCCGCTTTCGTGGACGACCGCGACTGGGGTCTCGGCGTGTTTTTCCCCGGCACCCCCGAGATGACTTGCTACCGTGCTCCAGGTAAGCCCGGGCCAGCGGGCAGCGGTTGCTCCTACCTTGCGCCCATTCGCACGCTGGCCATCACAAACGGCTTCAGGCTGGAATACGATGTGTTCCTGGCCATCGGCACGGTGAGCGAGCTGCGGGACAAGTTCCGGGATTTAAAGGCCAAGTGATGATGTCGCGCGAAGGCCGCGAAGCAGGCGAAGAAACCCAGCTCATTCTGCCAGCGCCTTTGACCTCGCCTTCTCCTTCGCTCCCTTCGAGGCCTTCGCGCGACATCCTTCCGTTTGAAAAATCCGCTGGCAAAATCCCCTCCGTTCGCGTCCATTCGCGGGCACCAAACAAATGAAACAAAACCACGTTCGCGCCAAACTCAAACGCGGTGAGCCCAGCTTCGGCACCTGGCTCGCGCTGCCTGACCCCGTCGCCGCCCGGCTCATGTCCGGCCTCGGATTCGACTGGCTTACTTGCGACATGGAGCACTCGGGTTACAATTTCGAGACGGTCTCGAACAGCTTCATGGCCATCACGGCTGGCGGGGCTGCGCCGCTCGTGCGCGTGCCGTGGAACACCGGTGAAAACATCAAGCGCGTCCTCGACCTGGGTGCCTGGGGCGTGGTCGTGCCGATGGTCAACTCGCGCGCTGAGTGCGAGGAAGCCGTCCAGCACACGCGCTATCACCCTATCGGCAACCGTTCGGTAGGTGGTCAGTTGCACGCGCCGAACTTCGGCACCGACCCGGCCACCTACTTCGAGAAGGCCAACGACGAAATCCTGCTCATCGTCATGGTGGAACATGTGAAAGGCGTGGAGAATCTCGACGCCATCCTCAGCGTGCCGGGCATTGACGGCGTGTTCATCGGGCCGAACGACCTGCACAAGAGCATGGGGCAAAAGCCGTCCTTCGACAGCGACTATGGTCCGTTCGTAGATGCGCTCAAGGCGGTGCGGGAAACCGCCAAAAAATACGGAATCGCGTCCGGAATTCACGTCCCCGACGTGCAGTCCGCCAAACGCCGGGCCGAAGAAGGTTTTCAATTCATTGCCGTGGCGAGCGAACTCGGGATGATGCTCGCCAAGGCAAAGGAAAACGCGGCTGCCTTGGGGCTAAGCAGTCGCGTGCAGACGGCCAAATACTGAGCCGATAAGGCTGGCGTGAGGGGCCTTCTAGCGATGCCAACACAGAAAGCACTACACCAGAAAATTTCAGCATGCTCACGGTGAAAACTACGGTAGAAAAAACTATTGCCAATCTTCGACTCGTCATATTACTGTGGGAGAAGTCGCGGTTAACAGTTCTACACCATATGAAGTATTACACCACCATTATTCGTGCCTCGGTCGCGCTCGCTGCGCTCGCCGCACTGGTCGCTTTCGCACCTCAGGCAAACGCTGCGCTCACAAAGGCGCAGTCTGACAGCATCAAGGCAGCTAAGACTAGCAAGTCCGGCTTGCTTGCTGCCGCCAAAGCGATTGTTGCTGCCGCAACCGACAAGGCACAGGCTGCGAGGGACGTCGCCGCGCTTGTGGCCACGGAGGCTCCTGGTATGGCGAATGTAATTGTTGGTAATTTGGCCAAGGATAATCCTGCTGCTGCTCCGGGAATTGCCGCCGCCGCCGCCCAAGCGAACCAGAATGTTGCTGTGGCGGTGGCACGCGCTGCTGCTGCTGCTGCTCCGGCATACGCTGCTCAGATCACCACTCAAGTTTCGGCGGTTGCCACTGGTCTGTCTGCGGAGATTTCGGCCGCTGTTACACTAGGATCCACGTCCAACGAACAGGCGCAGAATACTTTCATTAACAACCCGGCTGACGTTTCCACGTCCTCCAAATGAGTTGTAGGCAATTTGCGAAACAGCTTCATACTGTAAAAACATAAAACAATGAAAAATCAACTTTCTCTCGCTTTTGGCGGCATGGCCGCTCTCGCTGGTGCAACGACTGTGTTTGCCCAGCAAACCAGCCCGCTCTTTCAGATTGGCAGTGTTGATGTTCGGCCGCACGCGAGCTACTCGCTGGTTTACGACGACAACATCTTCTTGGACAACAAGGATAAGAACGTCGGTGGGCGTGGCAATGCGGGTCGTGATCACGACTTCATTCACATTTTCACCCCTGGCCTGCGCGTGAACGCTGGTGATGTCGGTCAGCGTCAGTCGGCATACTTTGATGCGAACTATCAAATCGCGATTTCGCGCTTCACGGACAACAGTGGTGCTGATGCCCACGATCAAAACGCTTCCGTTGAGTTGGGCGGGAAGTTGAATCGTCTGAGCTTGGCGGCCAAGCAGACGCTGACTACCCAGTCGGACGCGGATGTCGCCAACTTGGCGGCCAATGGTCGCGTGCGCCGCAAAACGTGGA
>CAIPBN010000553.1 GCA_903863315.1 uncultured Verrucomicrobiota bacterium
GGGCGACCGCACTTATCGCCTGGTGGTGGACGGCGTGAAGAACGCCGTGAGCCAGAGCCTGCAAGTCGCTGAGCACCGTGTCAGCGTGCTCAACGCGAAGATTCGTGTCCTCTATCTCGACCTCCCGCGCGACGAGCGGAAAATTCTTGGCCACTGGCTGGCCCGCGACCCCGTCGTGGATCTTGCCACGCTCACGCTTCTGCCCAAGGGCGGCTGGTATGCGCAGGGCACGCTCCAACACAAGAACGCCGGCGATGGCTTGCCCAGCGCGGAAGCCGACCTGCATAAATACGATGTCATCATCTTCGGCGACATCTCCCGTGCCTACTTCCGCGAGGGCGGCGACACCTCCGAGACGAAGATGCAGTGGCTGGCCGACTTCGTGAGCCGGCGCGGCGGCGGGCTGGTCACGCTCGGCGGGCGCAACGTCTATGCCGCCGGCCAGTATCAGGATTCCGCGCTCGCGCGCCTCGCCCCCTTCGTCATCGAGTCCACCACCGAGCCGCAGGTGGGCAAGCCGTTCAAAATCACGCCCACCACCGCCGGACTGAGCCATCCGCTGATGCTGCTGGAACCCGATCCAGCCGCGAACCGCGAGGCGTGGTTCGACCTGCCGACACTCGACGGCTGCAACCGCGTGGGCAAGGTGAAGCCCGGCGCAAGCCTGCTGGCCGTGCGCGACATGAAGGAGGGCGCGTTGCCCGTCATCGCGATGCAAAACGTCGGCAAGGGCCAGGTGCTGGGGCTTGCGATGGACACAACCTGGCGCTGGGAGTTGATGCGCCCGGCCGTGGGCGAGGATTACTTCCGCAAGTTCTGGGGCAATGCCGTCCGCCTGCTGGCACCCGACCCGCGCGTCGAGCCGGACCGCCCGCAAGTGCTTCGCCAACAATCCTCCGCCACCGTGGGCCGCCCGCTCACGCTCTCGACGCGCCTCGTGGACACGGTCTATCAGCCTGTGCGCGGCGCGGATGTCCGGGTGAAAGTGACCAGCCCGACGGGCCGAGTGACCCACTACTTCCCGCGCGACGGCCGCGACACGCCCGGCCTCTACGAATACGAACTCGCCCTCGACGAGGCGGGCGACTGGCAGGTCGCAGTCACGCACAAGGACAAGACTGTCACCGAGAAAATCACCGCTGGCACCGGTCTCGAAGAGCTGGATGACCCGCGTGCCAATTTTGGCGCGATGACAGACTTCGCCCAAGCCACCGGCGGACGCGCCTTCCGCCCGGCCGATGGCGAGGACTTGGTGGAGTCACTGGATCTCACTCCCCGTCGCGTGTCCGAAACCGCCGTGGTCGCCGTCTGGAACCTCCCGCTCACGATGGCGCTGATGATTATCCTCGTGTGCCTCGACTGCTGGCTTAGGAAACGGAGGGGAATGGTATGAGGGCAATGCGGAATGCGGAATGTGGAATGCGGAATGATGCGCAAGAAGCGCGGCGCCCGTTTGGCAGGCAAGCACCTTCCCCCCGCCTCTCTCCCGCTTTCCCACTTCCTCCCCTGAACGTTCATCCATGACCCCTGATCTCCCCACCAGCCTTGACGCCTTGCGCGCCGCGGTCGCCGCCTTCGGGCGGTTCCGCAAACGCTGGGCCGTGCTGCACGGACTGGGCCGGGCGGTGCTGGCGGGACCGGGCGCGCTGCTCGCGTGGTTCGCGCTCGACTGGGCGCTGCGCCTGCCAGCGTGGCCGCTGGTGATTCTCTTTGTGGTCGGGGTTGGCGTGGGCACGCTCTGCGGGCTGTGGTGGCTCGTAAAGCCGCTCTTCCTGCGCGTCCGCGTCGAGCACGAGGCGCACGTCATCGAGTCGCTCCACGGCCAGCTCGACAACCAAATCATCGGCTCGCTCCAGCTTGGCGAGGAAGTCGTCGCATCGCAGACAGCGGGGAAAAAGCTCGGTTACTCCGCTGACTTCGTCGCCGCGTTGCTGGCCCAGACCACCGGGCGGCTGAAGGAACTTCAGCTTCACCGGCTCGTGGACCTCACCCGCGCCAAGCGCACGTTGGCTGGCGCGGGAGCCGTGGCGCTCGCCGTCTTGCTCTGCCTCGTCTTCGCCTCCGCCGCCGTGAACGAGCGCGCCCGCCGCCTGCGCGATGCCTACGCCAGCGTGCTCGACACGCTTTTCCCGGTGGAACTCCGCGTCCAGCCCGGCGACCTCGCCGTGGTGCGTGGCCGGCCGGTGAAGTTGTCCGTGCAAGCCTTGGGCGCGCGCCGGCCCGAGGTGCGATTGCTGCGGACGGACTTGAAGACGAAACAGACGGAGACGACGACGCTCACGTTGCGCGAACAGCAGGCGGTCTTCGATCTCGCGCAGGCCGGGGAGTCGTTCAGCTATGAGTTCGAGTATGGCGGTCGGCGCTCGCGCGCGCACCGCGTCATGGTGGACGACCTGCCCGAGGTCAGCGCCATCAACTACGAGCTGGCTCCGCCCGCCTACACCGGCCAGCCGGCCCGCACGCTTACGGGGCGGCTGCCGCGTGTCGCAGGCCTTGCGGGCACGGCGGCGCTGGTGAGCTTCGCCTCCACGACCGATCTGCATCCCGAACTGTGCTACGTCGAGTGGGCGGATGGCTCGAAGCAGGCGCTCGCGGTGAGCGGGCGGTTCGGCCATTTCAGCTTCACGCTGGCGAAGCCCGACCGCGCGGTCATCCGCATCACCGGCGCGCTGGGCAAGGGTTTTGAGATGGAACGTCCCGTGAGCTTCGAGCTGTCCGTGCAGCGCGACGAGCCGCCGACCGTTCGCGTGCAACTCAAGAACCGCCAACTCGTCGTGCTCGCCGAAGAGGCCGCGAACTTCGCCATGGACTGGGTCGCCGAGGACGACTACGGCGTGGCGGAAGTGAACCTCGACTACCGCATCGACACGGTGGACGCGCTGCTGGGCCGGCCAACCCGTGAAGGCGCGGTGCCGCGGCGCATCGAGCCCGCGCGCGACCTGGCGAAGGGACGCTTCGCCGAGATGTTCAAGACCCTCAATCCCCCGCTCCAGCCGGGCGACCGCGTCACGCTCGTGCTCACTGCGAAAGACAACAACTCCGAGACCGGCCCGGGCATGGGCAAGTCGCTGCCGGTGGAGATCGTCGTGGTGCGCCCGGATTTGTCGGGCTTTGTGGAGCAGAAGTTCGGCTTCGGGGCGGCCTCGTTGCTGGGCGGGCTGGCGCGGGTGAAGCGCGCGACCGACCTGCTGGTCGAACCGGAGAAAACCGTCCGCACCGAGAAGGCACAGGCCGTGGACAAGCAAACCTTGAAAGTCCGCGCCGGCCAGGAGCCGTGGCCCGGCAGCGGCGCCGATGCGGTGGCGGATTATTTCAACCTGTTGAGTGGAGCGAAGTGAAAC
>CAIPBN010000554.1 GCA_903863315.1 uncultured Verrucomicrobiota bacterium
CACTTGTCGCCTCGCCTCCCTCCCGCTCCGTTTACTGTTCTCACTGATCGGAGCTCTCACGTTCAGCCCGCCGGTCAGTGCTCAGACAGAGCCGTTCGAGGGTCTTCGGTTTTACAAATTTGATGCCTCGGTTGAGGACGTGTTCTTCTCCACTTATGGCGATGACGGCATGGGCAACTACGTTGCCGCCTACTTCAACACCAAGTTCATCCACAAGTTTCAGGTCGGGAGCAACGCCAGCTTGGCCGTTCATTTCCTCAGCCGGATGGATTACAGCACCGCCCTGTTCACCAACCTCAGCCCGGTGCTGGAGGCCACGAACACGTTTTCGCTACAGGCAGATGGCAGCGCCGGAGCCTTGGATGTTGACGGTGTGCGGGCCGCTCTGGAGGGGCTGGGTCTGGCGCACAACGGGGCTGAGGTGCTTGATCAGCCTATTGCGCCCTTTCTGGGAAAAGGGACGATCAGCAGTGTGGGCTACCAGATTCTTACAGGTGTAGCCGCAGAGAAAGAGTTGGTGCTCGCTGGAAATCCGGATTTCACGAATGATGTCGTCGTGGCCTTCACCGTTACGGCCATCGACGAGGATACATTGCAGCAGATCTCTGAGTCTGAAATCACGGTGGCAGGCCAAGGAATTACGAATGGCGTGGCTTGGCAGTCTTATTCGGAGCACTCCTCCAATGTCGTAGCGTTGAACATTACTGGTCATGCGAACTGGAAGGCAGATTTGAATCAGACTCCGTATCGCCTCACGATGGAGGGAGCGGGATTTGCCTATGTCGACATGGACACAAACTCTTCAACCTACCAAACGGTTGTCAGCTACGAATCCCAGCCATTCCAGTTTCCATCTACGAATGTCTATAAGACTTTAATCGGTCAGAAAATGCTCTTCACGGCCAATGTGCCTCCAGCAGGTTCCGGCATGGATGTCACCAATCCCCTCTGGACCATTGGCGGCGACACGGTCTCAAACTTTGTTTACGGAGAGTTTGAGATCCAAGATACCAACGGCATCACGGTGACACAGCACGTAGGCAAAGCCGTTTTTGATTTCCCGAAAACCAACCTCAGCGCCTCATTCGCGTGGTGGAAGACTGGACTGGTTAACGTCAAGTTCAGTTGCAATATCAACAACAAAGCTGCCAGCGTTCAGTGCAAGGTAGAAGTGATCAAGCCGACTGGTTATATCTACCCATGGCCGGACGGGGAAGACGGAATCAGCGTTGGAAAGGTCTATCTCTCTGATGACGGAAGTTCCGGCAGGTTAGGACTAGGAAAAGCTCTGGCGGATGACGAGGGCGCTTATTTCGACGTTCGTGGAACACCGACACTCTCTGGATTTGGTTGGGTTCCAATCATTACATCCAGCACTCGGACGCTATACCGCGATCAGGCTGAGTTCACCAATTCCGCCGGGGCAGTCCTGATAAGGACGAATCGAGTCTTCACTGCGGCTGGTCTGGATCGTGAGGCTTTTTTACCAGCAAATGGGCCGTATGATGATAACCCGAAATTCACGGTCGAGTCTCTCCCGGCCTCCGGCAATCTCGGTGCCAGCGTTAACGACCAGTTCACGCTCTATCTGATGTATCGTCCTGGCGATAATGAGGTTTGGGTTCCGCTTCAGTCTGTAAGCTGGGGATGGAAGGCGGCCCTCACGAATTCACCAACTGTTTGGGTGCCCAACACGAGTTGGACCAATAGCCCGCTCGTTAGCCCTGTAATCGCGAATCCGCAATATCCAAGCTGGACGAACAGGGTAGTCCCTGTGGGGACTCCTTGACTCAACCAAGCAGACGAAATGCACCAAACACTCCTGATTATTTATATCATCTGCTTTGGGTCAGCGCTGGGCACGACAGTATGCAAGGCGCAGGTCTGGCCACACTCGGATGCGATTCAATCTGGCTCCACAGCGCGTGAGTTATTCACCCGTTTAGGACGGAACAACCCCGTTTGGGGTGTTGAAGCTGGCGGCTTCCAACTCGGGATTCAAACATCAAAGGATGTGTATGGCACCAATGAACCAGTTCATGCCTTGATTACATTGACAAATCTTTCAGCACCCGGGGGCTGGGCGCGTCAGGTCTGGGAACGTGGCGGCATGGTTTCGCTTGAACTGGTTTTGATTCATGATCGCGAGTTGGTGAAGTCACGTTATGAGTGTGACAGGTCACCGGTCTATTCTGGAAGTTCATCCGGTCGTGTGCATCGTTTACAGCCTGGGGGAAAGTTCACGGAAGGCATACGGATCGACCTTCAGTTCCATCTGGAGCCGAACAAGCTTTATCATCTCTATGCTTATCGGGACGCCGCTGTTGGCACTAACTTTGTGACGGTCACGAGTGGGAACGTATCCTTCATGATTACCAATGGTGTGCCAGCGACAGGGACAAAGGCTACCGCAGCCAATGTTCCTTCGCATGTCTTGGCAAGCGCAGCCACAGCCATTCAGGCCAGTGCGAGTTTAACACCCCCAAAGCGAGAGCCGGTTGTCCGTCAGGAAGCTCCAACCGTTGCCACGGGGAACCTGAAACAGGCTCGGAGCCCAGCCGCGCCAGCCGGCACAGACTTGAAAGCGGCTCCTGTTGCTTCGGCCATGTTCGGATCATCCATCGGCCTCGTCGGCTGGTTGCTGTTGGCCATGCCGCTGGCCGTGCTGCTGTGGATTCTGGGCCGGGCCGCGAGCCGGGCACGCCAGCCAAGGGCTTGAGGGAAGTTGCCTGCGCTTTCGCGGGTGGACGCCGTCGGCTCCGGACTAGCTCGGAAATATGGCAGCGGAAGCTTGCCCCCCGAAAAGCAAACCGCCGCGCCAAGTGCGACTCGCGGGTCGCATTTATTGGCGCGGCGGCTTGAGTGGGTTGTGCGCTTAGCCGTGGTAGCCTTCCTCGCCGTGTTCGGCGAGGTCCAGACCGACGGTTTCGACTTCTTCAGTCGGGCGGAGGCCAACGACGGCCTTCACGATGTAAGCAATGACCGCCGTGGCGACCACCGCGAGGACGACGGTGAGGGCCATGGCCTTGACCTGCTCCATCCAGAGGCCGTTGCCGACGAGTTCGAAGAGCTTGTTGGCCTTCGCGTAGCTGTTGGCATCGGTGAGGTTCGCATTCACGTCCTTGGTGGCGAGGATGCCCGTCACGAGCGCGCCGAGCGTGCCGCCCACGGCGTGGACGCCGAAGGTGTCGAGCGCGTCGTCATACTTGAAGATTTGCTTGAGCTTGGTGCAGGCGAGGTAGGGCACCACACCGGCGAGCACGCCGATGATCATCGCGCCCTTGGCGTTCACGAAGCCGGCGGCGGGGGTGATGACCACCAGGCCCGCGACCGCACCGGAGCAGAAGCCGAGGATGGAGGGCTTGCCGCGCACGAGCCACTCGAGCACCGGCCAGACGAAGGCCGCAACCGCCGCCGCCAGCGTGGTGGTCATGAACGCATTGGCCGCAATGCCGTCCGCCGCCACTGCCGAACCGGCGTTGAAACCATACCAGCCGACCCAGAGCATCCCGGTGCCGATGGCGCACATGGTCATGCTGTGGGGCTGCATCGCGGTCTTGCCGTGGCCGAGGCGCGGTCCGAGGATCAAGCAGAGCACCAAGGCGCTCCAGCCCGAGCTCATGTGAACCACCGTGCCGCCGGCGAAATCAATCGCGCGGATCTTGGCATCACCGTTCCACACGCCGTTCATCAGGCCGTCCACGCCCCACACCATGTGCGCGAGCGGGAAGTAAACTGCGAACATCCAGATGGCCACGAACAGGAGGATGGCCGAGAACTTCATGCGTTCCGCGATCGCGCCGATGATGAGCGCCGGGGTGATGATGGCGAACATGAGCTGATACATCGCAAACACGTTTTGTGACACCCAAGCGGAGTAGTCCGTGTTGGGCGCGGAGGTGACGCCGTTCAGGAAGGCAAACTTGCTGAAGCTGCCGAGGTAGGGCGAACCGGCTGAGAACACCAGGCTGTAGCCGCAGACGAACCAGAGGATAGTGACGAGCCCGGCGATGCCGAAGCATTGGGCGACGACGGACAGAATGTTCTTCTTGCGGACCAAGCCACCGTAGAAGAGCGCGAGGCCCGGCAGGGTCATGAAGAGCACCAGCGCGGCGCAAATCATCATGAAGCCGTTGTGGCCGGGGCCGGCGACGTCATCGAGCTTCGAGGTGACATTGGCCTTCGCGTCGGCGGAGCCACGGGCACCGTTGCCGATGTAGGCTTCGAGGTCCGCCACGCGCTGCTCGACGGTGGGGTCGGCTTTCTTGGGCGGTTCGGGGGCCTTTGCGGCTGGCGCGGCGGCGGGGGCTGCCGGTGCTGCGGGCGGAGCTTGGGCGAGCAGCGGTTGCACGGTGGCCGCCAGCAGCGAGAACAGAGTGAGGGAGAGAATCAGTTTCTTCATGGTTAGTTTTTGTTCAGGGGGTTGGGGTTGGCGGTTCTCAGACAGCGGCGTCACCTTTCTCGTCGGTCCGGATGCGCACGGCGTCATCCACGGGCGAGACGAACACTTTGCCGTCGCCGATCTTGCCGGTCTTGGCGGCCTTGACGATGGCGCTCACGGCGGCATCCACGCGGCCGTCGGGCAGGACGAGTTCGAGTTTGATCTTGGGGAGGAAATCCACGGTGTATTCCGAGCCTCGGTAGATTTCGGTGTGGCCTTTCTGGCGGCCGAATCCCTTGACCTCGGTGACGGTCATGCCCTCGACTCCAATGTCGCTTAGGGCGTCCTTCACTTCCTCCAACTTGAACGGTTTGATGATGGCTTCAATTTTCTTCATGGGGTCTCTTTCGCTCTGGCGGCGCGCGCGGAAGTGCTGGCGAAATCTCGCGCGTCTCCGCTGGACGGAACGCATTTGTTGACTGTCGGTGACCAGCGCACAGCACCTTTAGCATCGGCGATGCCAACGGATGGCAAAACTTTCAGTCATGGGGAATTGCTCGGGTTTTCACCAAAACCGGATCGCGCATCGAAATGATTGCTCAATTCCATGAGCGCCACGCTGTAGTGAATTGGGCGGGGTGTTTCTTTTTGGCCAGTTGGGGGAGGCGGGTCTCCGGCCGGAACTTCTGTGGTGGTGAGTTGCTGACGACGGCTAAATCAACTTCTGGGGTTGGCCGCGCTCCCGTGGATGGCTCCAATTTCACACTGGACTAAAACGTCGGATGCACCGTGAAATCGTCCATGCCCAACGCTGCCTCCAGTCGCCGTCACTTTGTCGCCCGCACCCTGACTTCCACCGCACTTTTGGCCGCCACCCGGCCCGGTGATTTGCCGGCCCAGGCGGCCAAGGGGTTCCGCTTGGGGGCGTTCACCGCTGATGTGACGGTGCCGGCGGGGCACGGCATGATGGGCGGGGCGTGGCTCTCCAAATCCGTCGCCGACCCGCTCTTTGCCAAAGGCGTGGTGCTGACCGGCGGGGCGAAGCCGGTGGTGCTCGTCTCTGTGGACTGGTGCGAAATCCGGAATGATGCTTTCGACCGCTGGCGCACCGTGCTGGCCGAGGCTGCCGGCACGGAGCGGCAGTGCGTGCTCGTCTCCAGCACGCATGTGCATGACGCGCCGGTGGCCGACCTCGAAGCCGAGCGCATTTTGAAGGAACACAAATGCGCCGGGACGGTTTGTGACGTGGAGTTCCATGAAGTCGCGGTCCAGCGCGTCGCCACCGCCTTGCGCGAAAGTCTCAAGGCCGCCTCGCCGGTCACGCACCTTGGTCTGGGTCAGGCGAAGGTGGACAAAGTCGCTTCCAACCGCCGCTACCTGCTGCCCGATGGCAAGGTCGCCTACAACCGGATGAGTCGAAACAGCAACGTGCTCGCCGCGCAGGCGGACGATGGCGACATCGACCCGATGCTCAAGACGCTGAGTTTCTGGAATGGCAACACTCCGCTGGCGGCCCTGAGCAACTACGCGGTCCACCCCATGAGCTACTACGGCGGCGGCGAGGTCTCCGCCGACTTTCCCGGCGTCGCGCGCCGCCGACGGCAGGAGGACTTGCCGACCGTCGCGCAGGTTTACTTCTCCGGTTGCAGCGGCAACGTCACCGCCGGCAAATACAACACCGGTGCGCGCGAGAACCGTGTGGTGCTCGCCGGCCGGATTTATCAAGCGATGGCCGAGGCGTGGCGTGACACGAAGCGGCAGCCGTTGGAGCAACTCGTCTTCCGCTCGGTGCCGATGACGCTTGAGCCGCGCAACGATCCGGTGGGCTTCACCGTGGAAGGGTCGAAGAAGATCCTCGTCCCGGAGAGCAAGCCCTTCGCGCAATGCCTGGCGGCGATGAATCTCTCGTGGCGCAAGCGCGCGGCGGCCGGCCAGCCGATTGATGTGCCCGCCGTGGATTTTGGCCCGGCGCAATTCCTCCTGCTGCCGGCCGAGGCCTACGTCGAGTTCCAGCTCCACGCGCAGAAGGTGCGCCCGGACTCCTTCGTGATGGTGGCAGGCTATGGCGAGAGCGCACCGGGCTACATCCCCATCGAGCGCGCGTGGGAGGAGAAGGATGGCAATCTCCACGACTGGTGCTGGGTCGCCCCCGGCAGCGAGGCGCGCATGCACGCCGCGATTGAAAAGGCGCTCAAGGGCTGAGTGCCGGGCCGGGGACAGTGCCGGGTGCCCGGTCCCCGTCGTCATTGACGCCTGTGGGGGTTAAATCTAGCTTGCCCCGGCTCACGTTGACACCGCCTCGGGGCGGGCCCTTTCGCGGGTGTTTGTCGGCGGGGGCGCATCGTCGCATGGAATCATTACGTCGCAGCCTGCGAAGGCGGGGCGGGGCTTGGGTGGCCCTGCTCGGCTGGTGCGTGCTTGTGCTGGCAGCTCGCGCCGACCAGGTCTTGCTGAGCAAGATCATGTATCACCCGCAGGGCGATCTGCCGGAATACATCGAGATCTACAACAACAGCGCCAACGCGATCGACATCGCGGACTGGCGCATCAAGGGGCACATCGAGTTCCGCTTCCCGGCGTTTTCCGCCGCCAACAGCATGGCGACCTGGATGAAGCCCTTCGAGCGCATCGTCATCTCCATGGCGGAGGAGCGGACCACGCGGACGGCTTACAAAATCCCCGCCAATGTCCGCATTCTTGGACCTTGGGTGGGCCGGCTGAACAAGGCCGGGGACCGCATCAAGCTGATCGACAAGAACGGCCTGACGGTGTCCAACGTCCGCTACCTGGACCGCTCGCCGTGGCCGGCGGCGGCCAATGGCGGCGGCCATGCGCTGGTGATTAAGGACCCCGACCGGCGGGCCGATGACTGGCGCAACTGGACCGTGAGCAGCAAGCCCGGCGGCTCCCCCGGCAGCGAGTCCGGCGCGGCCAACGAACTGTCCCTGAGCAACCCGGAGCTTGTCACCCAGTCCGGCGAGCAGGTGGTGATCGACTTCGATGCCAACTGGCTGATCAACGACGGGCGCGTCGATCTTTCACGGCCGCAGCCGGGCCAACCCCCGTGGTTTGCGCCTGCGTTTCCCGACCGCGTGTTCCGCGTGGGCACCGGCGGGCTGATGGGCTTTGGCGGCACGAAGCTGCCGCCGCCGGGCATCCGGAGCGTCCTCCGCAACGGCGCGATGACCTACTACTTCCGGCATCGCTTCATCTACAATGGCCCGACGAATGTGCCGGCCACGATTGACGCGATTGTGGATGACGGCGCGGTGTTTTACCTGAACGGGCGCGAAATCGGCCGGGTGGGCATGCCCGGTGGCGCGGTGGGCTACAACACGGCGGCGAACCGCAATGTCGGCGACGCCATCGTCGAGCCGGGCGTGATCCAACTGCCGCCCAACTCACTGGTGCGCGGCACCAACCTCTTTGCCGTGGAGGTGCACCAGCAGGCGCTGAACAGCCCGGACGCGGCGTTTGCCATGCGGCTCAAGGTGAGGTCCGGGGCCGCCGGACCCGCCCGGCAGATCGTCATCAACGAAATCTTCCCCGGGCCGGAAGGGGTGAACTTCATCGAGTTCTTCAACGTGGGTTCCGTGCAGGTGAACTTGAAGGGCCATTTCCTGCTGCCTGCCGCCCCGTCGGCCATGCCGCCCCAGACGCGCAAGTTTCAGATCCAGCAGGACCTGGTCATCCGCCCGAAGAGCCATGCGATTCTGGACATGATTCCCGCTGGCGTCTGGCCCAAGCAGCCCGTGGTGGCCTATCTTGTGGCCCCGGACGGGCTGACGGTCTTGCACGCGGTGAGTTCCACCGTGCCCACGGACGGGCGCTCGATCGGCCAGCGGCCGGACGGCAGCGGCCAGTGGTTTCAACTGGCCCAGCCGACTCCCGAGGCGGCCAATGCGCTGAAGTCCGGGCTGGCCGGCACGCTCAAGCTCAACGAGGCCCGCCTCCTCAAGAACGGGGACGTTGACTGGGTGGAGGTTTACAACGCCGGCACCAACCGCGTCCTGCTCAATGGCTTCTTCCTCGCCAGCAAGAACGGCTTTGCGGACCGCGTGAACCTCAGCGGGGATCTGCCGCCCAAGGCCATCAAATCGTTCCCGGTCAAGTTCACCGCGGTCGCCGGCGATGTGACGGTGTTCCTCGTCAACTCGGAGAACATCGTCTCGGACGCGCACGTGTTCCATCTGTCCAAACATGGCGAATTTCACCAGGCCTTTCCCGATGGCAGCGGCGAATGGCTGGTGGACACCAAGCACACCCGCGACGCCACCAACGCCCCGACACGCCACACCGACATCGTGATCAACGAGATCATGTATAAGCCCCCGGATACCCAGGGCAAAGGTGAGTATGTGGAGCTCTTCAACCGGGGCACCAAGACTGTGAACTTGGGCGACTGGGTGATCACCGGCGGCATTGACTACACGTTCCCGCCCAACACCAAGCTCAAGCCCGGGGCCTACCTCGTGGTGGCGGCGGACGCGGGGCTGATCCGGTCCTTCCACGGGGCCATCAATGTGCTGGGCAATTTCCACGGCAAACTCAGCAACGATGGCGATCTCCTGCGCCTGCTCGACAACAAGGGCAACCTTGCCGACGTGGTGGATTACAAGACCGGCGGTGACTGGCCGGAGCTGGCCGCCGGACGCGGCAGCAGCATGGAATTGATCCATCCCAGCATGGACAACAGCCTCTCCTCCGCCTGGGCCGCCAGTGACGAGTCCAGCAAGTCCAAGTTCCGGACCTACAGCTACAAGGCGCCCTACACCGAGCAATACACCATGGGCGGGCCGGCTGATTACCGGGAGCTGCACTTCTTCCTCAACACCAGCGGCTACAGCATCATTTCCGACGTGGAGCTGCGCCAGGACGGCACCGGGCCCAACGTGCTCACCAACACCACGAAGTTCTCCGTCACCGGTTTGAGCGACACGGGCTGGCTCTGGCAGGGCAACCACTGGGCGAGCCGGCTGGAGGGCAACCAATTGCACATCCTCAGCGAGGGCCACGGCGACAACCGCGTGAACCGCGTGGAGATCGACGCTCCCGGACTCGTGAAGGGCAACACTTACGAGCTCAAGTTCAACGCCCGTTGGGTCAATGGTTCCCACCTCCTCATGGCCCACACTTGGGACTGGAGCGTGGCCAAGGTGTTCCAGCTCGATGTGCCCTCCAACCTCGGCACTCCGGGCAAGCCCAACTCCCGCCTGCTCACCACGCCCGCGCCGCAGGTGGAGAACCTGGCCCATTACCCCGCCGTGCCCCGCAGCACGGACACCGTGAAGATCACCGCGCACGGCAGCTCCGTGATGCCGGCCACCCTCACCCTCTTCCACCGCGCCCCCACGCCGGATGGCAAGGCCCCGTGGTTGAGCAAGCCGATGAGCGACAGCGGAGCCGGCGGCGATGACCTGGCGGGCGACGGGGTCTTCTCCGCCCTGCTGCCGGAATACAAGAACAACGGCCAGGTCGTGGAGTTCTACGTTCGGGCGCAGGCCGTCAGCGGTTCGGCCAACCTCCTGCCCCGCCGCGGCCCCGAGGCTCCGGCCCTCTTCATCGTGGACAACCAGATCATGCCGCGCGACCTGCGCAGCGAGCGCTTCGTCATCTCCCCCTTCGACATGGACGCCCTCACCCAGGGCAACACGAACAAGCACCAGTTCCGTTTCCCGCGCCTCTCCAACCGCTACTTCAACATGACGTTCATCAACAATGAACGTGACATCTACTACAACTGCCGCGTCCACCCCGCCGGCAGCTCCTTCACGCGCGACACCACCCTCAACCGCGCCAAGTGGAAAATCCCGACCGACCGCGCGTTCCGCGGCCACACCAAGCTCTCGTGGGACAACAACTCCCTCAACACCCGCCTCGCCCGCTGGATGCTCTACCAGCTCGGCCATCCCGTGAACGAGAGCGAGATGGTCCGCCACGTCATCAACAACGGCCCGATTAACATGTTTGAAGACGTCGAGCCCATCGGCAACGACTTCCTCAACCGCGTCTTCAAGGACGGCTCCCAGGGCGAGCTCTACCGCACCACCTACATGTTCTTCTACCAGGACAGCGGCGCGAGCGGCTCCCTGCGCAACAGCGTCCTGGCCCCGAACTACGGCGACAACCCCATCGACTACAAAATCATCTGGTCCAAGCGCACCCGCGAGGCCGAGAACGACTACACCGCCCTGCTGGACATGCTCCGCACCATGGGCCGGGGCACCTTCACCGAGGCCGAGGCCCGCCGCCACTTCGACCTGGAGATGACCTTCAAGAACTGGGCGCTGCGCGGCTACTCGAAGGACTCCGACACCTTCAGCATGGGCACCAGCCACAACTGCTTCTTCTTCCGCAAACCCAACGACGGGAAGTTCATGTGCTTCCTCTGGGACGCGGACTTTGCCTTCGGCGGGTTCGATCCCAAGAAGCAGGAAGGCTACTGGGGTGGCAACGTCCAGGCGCTCATGGACAAACCGTGGGCCCGCCGGCTCTTCTTCTACTACATCGCGGAGATCATGGAGAACTACGGGCGGAACTCCCCCAAGCTCACCGCCTACCTGCGCGCCGAGGAGGAGGCCAGCAACGCCTACCCCGTGCCCGCCCAGCAATTCCTCGCCTTCCTCGCCGCCCGCGAGCCCCACGCCATCGAGCAGATGGGCCCGAAATACAAAACCGACTTCAAGGTCACCACCAACGGCGGCCAGCCCCTCGCCACCGATGCCCTCGCCGTGAGCCTCGAAGGCGAGGCCCCCTACGGCATCTTCACCGTCGTGCTGGACGGCCAGCCGCGCACCAAGCTCGAATGGCTGGACGACACCAAGTGGCGGCTGCACAACGTCGGCCTCTCCCCCGGCAGCAATGAGCTCGTCCTGCGCGGCGTGGACCAGTGGGGCAACACCAAGAAGGAAGCCAAGTTCCTGATCACCAAGCCCGTCGCCCCCGCCAAGCCCGCCGCCGCCAAATAGCTCTGCGCAGGGCAGGCCGCCGTTGACCGTGGGCGAGCCAGAGTTTGTCGCGCCCACCCGTGACTGAAAATTCTTGGAACCAGCCTGACATTCTTCTTAGCATTCGCCCCACAAAGAGCCTTGTTGCTTGCGTGGTCTTTTTGCCATGTCCGCTTCCAGCAAAATCGATCAGCCCGGTGCCCGTGGCAGTTCCGCCGCCCTTGAACAACTCCTCGCCCTAACCCGTGGGGCGTGGCGGCCAACGGTCCTGATCATCGAGGACCACGCGGAAATAGCGGATTGCCTGTGCCGCATGCTGGCTCACATGCGCATCCAGGCCATGGTGAGTCGCGACGGGGAGACCGGCCTCAAGATGGCCAGCGTCATGCGCTTTGACTGCGTCATCCTGGACATCCTCCTGCCGGGAAAGAACGGCTTCGATGTCTTCCGCGAGTTGCGGAACCTGCCCCTGATGCGCGAGGTGCCCATCATGTTCGTGAGTTGCCTCACCGACAAGGCCTCCATGGCGACGAGCCGGCAGCTCGGGGCGGCCCACTACCTTTGCAAGCCGTTTGAACTGGCGGAGTTTCAGCAGCATGTGGAGCGCATTTTGAACGCGGAGCTGGAACGCCAGAGCCGGGCACAGGAAGGTCGTTTCCCCGGCCGCTGAAAGCGGCGAGCGGGGAGCGGCGCGGGCTTCCGGCGGGACGGCCGCATGGTTTTAAGATTCGGGTGGCAGCACGTTTCTTCAGCAGGGTTCCCCACCCTCATCTCCTTGGCGTCTGCCGCCCGAATCGCTTTTTCAGGAGGGCAGCTTCCGTCGCTAAAGCGGCGTGGCAGCCCGTGAGGTTTTGGACTGCGCCAGCCCTGTGGTGCTTTTCCCCGGCGCGTGGAGGTCATCGGGTGCTCCGACAAGCGGTGGAGGGCCACCGCAGTCCAAGACTGCGGGCGCGTTCTGCAAATAGAAGCTGCGCGGGGCAGGGTGCTCATTATACTTTGTGCTCATGAAACGCCGCGCCGCCCTGCTCCGCCTTGCCGTTCTGCCTTTGGCCGCCGGGGCCACGGGTTGTTCCAGCCTGACGAGCCTGGACTTTGGCCGGCGCGCCTTGCCGGCGGGGCCACGCCCCTTTGATCCCGCCACGGACACGCTGGCGGCTCCGCTGTCCGAGCCCGAGTCGGCCACGCGCATGGAGCCGCTCGCCGCGCCCGAGCTGCGCGCGCATGTGACGGCGCTCGTCACGCGCCAGTTCTTTGTGCATGCGCTGTTCGCCCCCACGCAGCCGCCACCAGACGCCGCGACACGGCTGGCCTTGGTGCGCGAAGTCCTGCGACGCGACCAGACCGGTCCGGTGGCGGGCGGGGTGCCCGTGGTCATTCCGGGTTACGCGCATCTGCGCGAGTTCAGCCAGTTGCAGGGGCATGTGGTGCGCGCGGAATCGGCCATCGTCTGGCCGCACGCGCATCAGGCTTCGCTGCTGTCCAAGGCCTTTGCGGGCACGGGCAGCCAGGCGCAGGCGCTCGCCCAACTGCTGCCCGCCGTGGCGGCGAACCGCCCGGCGGTCGTGCGGCTCTACCGTCAGCACGCGCTGCGCTATGCGCGTTCGCTGCTGGTCTTCGGGGTGGAGGACGGCAAGGACACGGCGAGCTTCGCGGCCTACGATCCGCTGCGGCCGGGCAAGCCGGTGCAGTTGACGTATGATCGGGGAACGCGGCGGTTCGCGGTGTCCGATGACGACACCGCCAGCGGCCCCGCTTTGGGCGTGGAAGTCGTGCTGTAAGGGCAGGTCCAGCGACCTGCCGGACCGCTCCGTCCAGAGCGCAGTGCAAAGAAGAACGCCGGACTCCGAGCCGGCGTGGTGCAGAACGAGCTTTCTTCCGGAGCGGAGCCGATGCTCCGCGAATTACTTCTTCTCCGCAGCCTTCTTCGCGTCGGCAGCGGCCTTCTCCACGAAGGGCTTCGCGGAGGGGGGCACGGGGTCTTTGGGCGTGGGCTTGAGGTAGGTGTCGTTGAGCTTGTCGCAGCTCCAGAGGAGGCCGCGCGTGACCATGTCGAGGTAGCGGGGGTCGCCGACGGTGGCGTTGTTGTGGCCGAGGGTGCTGCTGAAGACGCGCGTCTTGCCGTAGAGATTGCCCCAGGTGACGACGGACTCGACGTCCTTGGTGGTGCCGTCCTTCTGCTTGATGACTTGCTTGCCCTTCATCATGGGGATGGCGCTGGGGAAGATTTTGACGTTGTTGTAGAGCTCTTCGTTGATGGTGGTCCAGTTGCCGAGGGTCTTCATGGCGGGGTGGTCCTGGTTCACGACGGTGATGGCGATGGGCAGTTGCGGGCCGTGACCGGTGGACTGGAGGCCGAGGAGGTCGAACCAGAGCGCGTCCGGCGAGCCGGGCTGGACGGGCTCGCGGAACTGGCCGACGCGGTAGCTGTGCATGGCGCAATGGAGGTTCACGGCGGCGACGCCGGCCTTGTGCGCGGCG
>CAIPBN010000555.1 GCA_903863315.1 uncultured Verrucomicrobiota bacterium
GATAAGGAGCTTCCTTGCCGGCTCACTTCAAGTCCTTCAACAAGTCGTCGTTCTTCGAGGAGAACGGGCTCTTGGGCAGTTCGCCGGGCTTGGCCACCTTGTCGATGCCCAGCACCTTCTCGGCCTCAACCTGACGGTTCGTGCTGGCCGCCGGGGCGGGAGCCGCCGGGCTGGCAGGCGCATTGGCGACGATGGCCGGGGCGTTTGTGGCCGCAGCCGGCGGAGCGTTGGTCGCCGCCTTGGCCGCATCCTCGGCCTCCTTCTTCTTCAGGGCGGCCTCCTCCAGCGCAGCCTTTGCCTTGCTGGCCGCCTCGCGCTGCTGGTGGCCCCAGTAACTGAAGCCGCACAGTGCTCCGATGAGGATGACGTGGAGGACGGTGGAAATACCCGTCCACTTCCACAAGACCTTCAGCGGCACTGCCGCGCGAACATTTTCAGGTTTCGTTTGCATCGTGTTCAAAGAGTTCTCTCGCCCGGAGACTCCCGGCATCAGCCATTGGTTCGACACCGGCCGCACCCGGCCTCCGCAAACCGGCCCGGGTGCTCAGTGTTTTATCCGTGGCTGCCGCCAGGCTCGCCCGCCTATTGCTGCACGTCCCGGTCGGCAATGTTCACCATCTCGGGCAGCACCAGCTTGCCGCGTGCGAACTTCGCCGCATCGCTCTCGGGATAATCCCACGTCGCGCGCTTGTAGCGGCGGTAGGCAAACTCGAGCTGGTTGCCGCTGCGATAGGACTCGCCGGCCCAGAAGATGGCGTCGGGGCGGAACTTGCTGCGCGGGTAGTTCTCCACCAGCAGGTCGAATTCCTTGCCCGCCTTGCCAAACTGCTCGGCCTTGAACCAGCACTGCGCGGCGCGGAAGAGCATGCGCTCGGCCCACTCGTGCTGCGGGAAGCGCTCGACGAACTTCTTCGAAACCTCCGCCGCCGTCGGATATTCCTTCTTGTTGTAGAAATATTCCGCAATGCGGACGACGACGTTCGCAACGAGCGGGTTCTCCGGCCAGGTGTAGGCCAGCGTCACGTATTCCGCGCTGGCCGCGTCCATGTCGTTCTTCTCCTCATGGCACTGGCCGAGCTTGTATTGCGCGTCCGGCGCGAGCGGGTGGTCGGAGTGATTCTGGACGATGCGTTTGTAGTAGCTGATGGCCTCGTCGTATTTCTTCAGTTCCTGCGCGAACTGGCCGAGCAGGTAGTCCGTGCGGGCCTCGTATTGCTTGCTCGGATAGTCATTGCTCAGCTCCTTGAGCAACTGCATGCCCTCGTTGAGCGCGTTGGTCGCGGCGGGAAGCTGCTTGAGCGCGCGGAAGTTCTTGAACAGCTCGAAGTAGGCCTCGGCCATCCGGAACTGGGACTCGATGGCGACCTTCTCCGTGGCATACTTCTTCTCGAACACCAGCAGGTTGCCGTCGGTGCCCTTCACCACGTTGATCGTCTTCTCAAACTTCGCCGTCGCATCGGTCTTGCTGGCGTAGGTGAGGGTGATGGGGTCGCCAAACCAGGCCTCCATCCGGTCGTCGGCCGGCGTGGGCTTTTCCCCGGCCACCAGCGGGAAGCTGCCGCTGAACTCGCCGCTGTGGCTCAAGGTCTCCTGAAGCTTGGCGATGAACTTCTCGCCGCGCGGGCTGGTCAGGGTGACTTCCACGCTGTCCCGCTCGGTCGTGGCATCCGCGGTCAAATCCTTCACGGTCACGAAGATCTTGTCGCCGATGTAGAGGTTGGTGACCGGCTTGTCGTAGCCGCTGTCAGTGAACTCCACACTGGCCGGCACGGACAGCCGGGCCTGATCCTTGAACTCCTTGTCGCCCACCTTGTAGGTGAGCGTGATGACGTCCTGACCATTAAGGTTCAGCACCGGCACCACGTTGGCCAGTTGCTGCTCCTGCACGACGCCCGGGTTGCGGCGCGCAACCAGCGCGCGGGTGTCGCCGGGCTCCAGCACGATGGTCGGAGGTGATTCCTTGTCGCCCAGGTTCATGAAAATCTGGCCTACGAAACGGCCGTTCTCGAGCGCGTCGTCCACCACCTTGCGCTTGGCCAGCTTGCCGCCGGCAACATCGGAGAGCGGGCAGATCACCTCGATGGTGCTGCCGCCAGAAGTGGTGAGCGTGGCCTTCACCTCGCTGAAGGAATCCTTGGCCGCCGCAGGGTCGATGATCTCAAAGGTCAGCGGCGGCCGGAAGGCGACCGGCTTGATGGCGGGCGCATTGGTGTCAAGTGAGGAGGTAAACTCAAAGACCTCCACGCCCGCCTTGTTCACCGACGCGCGCGATTGCACAAAGGCGACCTTGACGTCGCCCGGGGCGACGGCCTCCAAGTGCGTCGTTCGCAGCGAGGGGGCGCCGGGATCGGTGTTCTGCTCGTCAAGATACGCCGCCTCCACTACCGCGCCGGGCGCGAGCTTGAAGCCGTTGGTGCGCTGAGGGGACCAGATGTCGAACTCCTTGGTGAACACACCGGTGAACGGCTCGGTCTCCGTGGCCTCCATCTTCACCAGCTCGCCGTCGGCGGCCTTGAGGGTGAACTTCACCTTGTCCCGTTTGTCTGTGGTGTCGGCGTCGTAGTCAGTCACGCGGATGATGACGCGCTGGCCGGGGTCCACCCGACGCACCTGCTTCACAAAGGTCTCGGGGATGGCCTGGCCGGCGTTGGCCTTGAAGTCGTAGGCGATGAAACCAATCGTCGCGTTGTAATAGGTGGCGGCGATGTTCTGCGAGAGGCTGCGGGGCTTGCCCTGCGACACCATGCTGGTCTCGTCCTCGTAAACGGCGGTGACACGGTCGCTCGGCGTGAGCCGGAGCGAATCTCCCGCGACGATTTCAGCCTCCGCCTTGGTGGGCAGCAGGACCGTCCCGGCAGCGTCAGTCACCTCGATCTCGGCAATGCGCGCCGAGGTGCCGCTGAACTTCTCGATGAACATCCGCACATAACGGCCCGAGGCGTTGGTGAGCTGGATGGTGGCACCGGCGAAGTTGCCCGAGTTGGTGGACACGATACGCGCGCGCTGGGCGGCGGTGGAACCGGTGAAGTTCGTGGTCGCCGCCACGGTAGTCCAATCCGTCAGGTTCGTGGACACCTGGATGGCATACTCCACCGGCCGCTTGTCCTTGAAGGCCCCGTCATTGCTCCATTTGAGCGTGCCGAGCTTGGTGTCCTGCTTGAGGTCCATGGCGATGAACTTGGGCGCGCGGCCATCGTTCAACCCTTCCCACGCCGTCTTCGGGTTGTTGTCAATCGCGCGGACCGCCTCGTTGCCGATGGAACGGTCGCTGGCAAAGGTGTTAGCCGCGATTTCCACCGTCTTGAGCGTGCCGCGGAAAATGCCCGAGTGCGGCGCGGTCTCAGTAAGGGTGGCAGTCACACGGCTGCCGCTGGCGGCGGAGACCAGGAGCTTGATGGTGTCCGCGTCCTTGCTCACGTCGCGGTCGGCGTCCTTGACCTGGAGGTAGATGTTGTTGCCGGGCTTGAGCGAGTTGCCGGTGCGGAACTCCTGGCGGAACTCCAGGCCGGCCTGCTTGCCCGCTCGCTGCCGCTGCTCACGCAGCTTCTCCTCGAAGCTTACTTCCTCCTCGTCCTTGATTTCCGTAGCGGAGAGCTTGAACTCGCCGTCGGCGGCGAGGCGGATGTTTGAACGCGGCTTGGCAATGCTGGTGAACTGCTTCTTGAAGTCATCCGGATAGTCATAGGTGATGGTGTCGGAGCCGTTGACCTGCAGGATGTTGTCGCCTGGCTTCGGGTCACCCAGCTCGGTCGGCAGCTCCGCGCGGAAGAAGCCCTTGCCCGCCGACCCGCTCTCCAGCCGCACGACTTCACGGTCGCCGCTGCTGGTAATCACGACCACCGGCACGTAGCTCTGGCCGCGGCTCACGCCGAGGTCGGCGTCCTGAATGACGATGTTGAGCGGCAGACCGGGCGGATGCCATTGCTTCGCGCTGCTGCCGATGAGGCCGATGCTGCGCAACAGCATCAGCTCGTCGCGGAAGCGGTTCTCCTGGCCGTAGAGCTCGGAGAGGCGGTAGAGGATGCCGTCCGCCACGTCGCTGGAGGGCGCGAGATCCATCACGTTGCGGAAGCGCGCCTTCGCGTCATCCACGTCACCGCGCTGTTGCGCGAGCACACCGAGGAGGAACTCGCCCCGGCTGGCGGCGAGCTTGTCCTTCGACTTCGCCATCTTCTCGAAGACCTTAGCCGCGTCCACATACATCTTCTGCTGGAGATAGCACTCACCGATGCGGAACTGCGCATCCACGGCCTCCGTCGTCGTAGGGAAGCGATTGAGCAACGAGGTGCATTCCGAACGCGACAGATCGTAGCGCAGGGTCTTGAAGTAGTAGTCTGCCAGCGCGAGCTGCGTCTTGGCCTTCTCTTCGATGGGCACGACCGTCGAGTTCTCGTTCGCGATGACCCAGCGGCGCAGGATCTTCTCGGCCAGATCGCGCGAGGCCTCGTCATCGCGCTGGAGCAGACGATCGGAAGTCCAGCGGAGGTAGTCAGCGGGGAGTTTATCCTCGTGTTTGGCGAAGAGCGCCTCGTTGGCCTGGAAGGCCTTCCACGCCGCGATGGGGTCGCCCATGCGCAGGCTCATGGCGGACTTGAGCAACGGGGCCCATTCGAGCTTCTCGTCGATGTCAGCGGCAGGGAAACCGTGCTTGTTGCTCAGGCTGAACAGCGCCTGGCTGGCCTGCGCACGCAACTTCGCATCCACCCCGGTGAAGCGGTTGACCGCCGAGCGCAGGATGAGTCCCGCCAGCTCCGGCCGGTTCAGCGCCGCGACCTGCTGCGACCACGGGATGTAGTAGTTCGCCAGCCAGTTGCCATCGTTGGGGTTCATCCCAACGGTGAGGCGGTTGAGCGTGTGCGTGAAATCCAGGCTCTGGCCGAGCTGCGCCTGCCGCACGAGCAATGCCGGCATCCAATGCGCCTGGACCGCGCCGAGCGAGGTGATGATCTCGGAGAGCAGCGTGACATCGGCGGGCTTCGCCTCCTCGACCTTAACGCTGGCGAC
>CAIPBN010000556.1 GCA_903863315.1 uncultured Verrucomicrobiota bacterium
CGGCAGTCCATTGCTCGAAGGTCACGAGCCGGCGCACTTCGCGGTCGAAGGCGAAGACGGCCACCGTATCCTCCAGCGCAGCGGCGCGGACCACGGCGTCGGCCTTCGCGCGGGCGTCCGCCCAGAGGCCATCGCGCCTCATGCTGGCACTGGTGTCCACCAGCACGACGACGCGCTTGCCAGGGCCGGTGGGCAGGTCGGTGCTGGCGGCTTTCGGGAGAAAGGGTCGAGCGAAGGCGAAGGCCAGCAAGCACACAACGAGGCTGCGAAGCAGGAGCAACAGCAAGTGCTCCAGCCGGCTGCGGCGCGTGACGCGCGGCGGCACGGGCAGCAGAAACATCAGCGAGCTGAACTCGGTTTGCTGCTTCGAGGTCTGCCGGATGAGATGGAATACAATGGGCAGCGCAACCGCGAGCGCGCCGAGGAGGAAGAGGGGCGTGAGAAAGCTCATGCGGCGTGGCGTTTGACGAGCTTGCCCCGGTTCATGCGCTCGCGGAGGAAGTCGAAGAGCGCGAGTTCCAGTGGCTGGTCGGTGGTAAGGCGGCGGAGGACGATGCCGAGCTTGGCACAGGTGACTTCGACGGCGGCGCAGTGGGCGTCGAACTGGCGGCGGTAGTCCGCGCGGACGGCGTCGGGGTCGATGTAGAGCTGGCGGCCGGATTCGAGGTCGCGGAAGAGCGCGGCCTTGGCGAAGTCAAAGGTGAGTTCCGCCGGGTCGAGCACTTGGAAGACAACGACTTCGTGGCCGCTAGCAGTGAGGGTCGCGAGGTTTTTCTCCAGCGTTTCGATGGGCGCGAGGAGGTCGGTGAGCAGCACCATGAGGCTGCGCTTACGGACGATTTCGACGATGCGCTTGAGCGGGGCGGCGAGATCGGTCGCCGCGCCGCCGGGCGGCTTCTCCAACGCGAGCATGAGGTGGCGCAGGTGGCCGGGGCGGTGGCGGGCGGGGAGGTATTCGCGGATTTGGTCGTCGAAGGTGAGCAGACCGATGGCGTCGCCCTGCTGGTGGAGGAAGAAAGCCAGGGTGGCGGCGAGGGTGTTCGCGTAGGCGGCCTTCGTGATGCCGCGCGAGCCGAAGTTCATCGAGCGGCTGTTGTCGGCGAGGATGTGGCAACGGAGGTTGGTTTCGTCCTCGAACTTTTTGATGAAGTAGCGGTCGCTGCGGGCGAAGAGTTTCCAGTCGAGATAGCGCGGGTCGTCGCCGGGCGTGTATTGGCGATACTCGGTGAACTCGACGGAGAAGCCGTGGTAAGGACTCCGGTGGATGCCGGTCCAAAAGCCCTCGACCACGACGCGCGCCCGCATCTCGAGGCTGCGGATGGCCATGAGGGCCTGCGGGTCAATCAACTCGCCTTGCGCGCGGCTAGCTTGGTCGGCGGGGGAAATCATACAGTTTTCCGCATCTGAACTACATAATCGGGAAACTCGCTCAGCACTTCCCGACGAGCCGGACTTTGCTCAAAACCCTTTGTCCACCAGACACCTGCCAACCAAACCAGCCCTGCAACAGTCAGGAATCCCCACAGCCACGCTAGCCCTGAGACGCCAAACTCTCGCCTCCCTTTTGGACTGATGGTGGCAAGCAGGGCGACCAAAGCAGCAATCACTAGAACAAATAAGACTAGCCCGAGCACGGTGGTGAACGCCTCATAAGCGTTGACCGACGATTCGCCGAGCTTTTCTACCATCCGTTTCCTGACTTCACGTTCAGGCCAATCCAAGCCTGCCAATTCCAACGCATACTTTCCCGAAGGAACCTTGCACTCCCCTCCCATGTTGGGATAGCGCCCCAAGCCTCCATTGTCTTCGTTAAGAGGGTTCGCGCTGACAAACTCAGCACCACAGACCACGAGCTGCCCGCTGGGGACGATTAACAACGGAGCAGCCTTGGGCATATTGCAACGCTTCACGATGCGCTCGGGCAGGGGCTCCTCAACGTAGAGTTGAAGAGTGAAAGAGCCGTCGCTACCAGTGTCATGGATGAAAACCAGCTCTTCCTTCCCCAATTCTTCGAGAGTTTCCGATGTTCCTTCACGCAACCGTGAGTCGATGCCCGCAGGTAGGGCTTTTGGGTCAAAGATGGCAAACGACGCGACATCGGTTCCAAGTTTGATGATGTGCTTCATCCCCATGCTGGTTTACGAGGCGGATCCAGCTCCACGCACATGCTCGATGAGCTTCGCGATGACCTTGTCCACCGTGACGCCGTCGGCTTCGGCGCGGTAGTTGATGAGGATGCGGTGGCGCAGGACGGGCGCGGCGAGGGCCTCGATGTCCTCGCGCGTGACATGGGCGCGACCGGCGAGCAGGGCACGGGCTTTGGCGCCGAGCACGAGGAACTGCGCCGCGCGCGTGCCAGCCCCCCAGCTTACCCAGTCGTTGACGAAGCCGGGCGAGGTTTTCTGCTTCGGGCGTGACGCAGCGGCGAGGCGCACTGCGTAACGGACGACCTCCTCGGCGATGGGCACCTTGCGCACGACTTCGTGGAAGCGCAGCACGTCCGCGCCGTAGAAGAGCTGCTCAATGACGGGGCGAATGTTCGCCGTGGTTTGCTGGATGACGGTGACCTCGTCGCTCTCCGGCAGGTAATCAATCACCACATTGAACATGAAACGGTCGAGCTGGGCCTCTGGCAGCGGGTAGGTTCCCTCCATCTCGATGGGGTTTTGCGTGGCGAGCACGAAGAACGGCTCGGGCAGCGCGTGCCGGTAGCCGGCGGCGGTGACTTGATGCTCCTGCATGGCTTCGAGCAACGCGGCCTGCGTCTTGGGCGGCGTGCGGTTGATTTCGTCGGCCAGGACCATGTTCGCGAAGACCGGGCCTTTCACGAACTGCATCTGCCGACCATCGGCATCCGATTGGAGAATCTCCGTGCCCGTGATGTCGGCGGGCATGAGGTCGGGCGTGAACTGGATGCGGGAGAATTTCAGGTGGAAGACTTGCGCGATGGATTTGACGAGCAAGGTCTTCGCCAAACCCGGCGCGCCGGTGATGAGGCAGTGTCCGCCGGACAGCAGCGCGAGGAGAATTTGCTCAATCACATCGCGCTGGCCCACGATAACTTTGCCCAACTCGCCGTAAATCTTCCCGCGCGCGGCGAGAAGCTGCTCGACGACCTGCTGCTCGGTGGGTTCGGGCAGCGGCGGTGGGGCGGAGGCTTCAGTGGCGGCGGGCGTTTCCGGTGTCGGTGCGGCGGTTTCGTTTTCCATTGTTGTCCCTTGTCAGTGAGTCATTGCGTAAAAAATCACATTGATGCCCAGCGGGTAGGCGCGCTTCTCGGAGAACTCCTTGAAGTAATACTCGTTCTCGCCTTCGCGTTCCCAGCCGTCGCCGTTGTCGGTGTTGTGGGCGATGAAGACCATCATCCGGCCCTTGTCGTCGAAGATGCCTTTGAAGTGAACGTCGCGCGCGTCCTCGCGCTCCCAGGTGACTCCATGGTGCTGGCTCTCGGTGCCGAGGCCGATGTTCGGGCATTGCATCTCGTTCTTCTTGCGCTGGATGTCGAACACGCTGTGGAAGATGGGATGGTCCATTTCCAGTTCGATGGCCTCGCGCTCGGGGAGGACGCGCTTGATTTCGCGGATGAAGTTCGCCAGCTCGGCCTCGCCCCAGAAGTCGTCCACCATGAGGAAGCCGCCGTTGAGGAGATACTTCCGCATGATGGGAATCTCCTCGTCGGTGAAGCGCAGTGCGCCGACCTCGACCATGTAAACCCACGGGTAGTTGAAGAGGTCGGGGTCCTCGATTTGCAGCAGGCGGCCCAGCGGGTCCACCTTCAGCGAAGTCATCTGCTGGAGGCGGTAGGAGAGGTTCAAGTCGGCGTCGGGGAAGTCCGTGCTCCAGCCGCCGCGACTGCGCCCGCCGAAGCCGAAGCTGCTGCTGTAGCGGATGCGGCAAAAGGTGAACGTGTCTTTCTTGAACGCCGGGGCGTTGGTCCACATCGGCGTCTCGTTGGAATGCTGCTCGGCCTCGCGGGCGGTCTTGGGGTAGCCGCTGCCGGAGAAGTTGCCTTCGCCGCGACGCCCACCGCGGAACTGGGCGAACACGGCGACGCTCACCAACGTGAGCGCGAGGACGGCAAGAATTTTGGAGCGGGTGGTCATGGGGAAATCGCGGTCGGCCGGACGCTTTCTCCCTCACCCCGGCCCTCTCCCACTGGGAGAGGGAGAAAGGCAGCCAGCGCTCGAAGGGCTGGTGCGTTCGGGTGCTCAAACAGGCGGCCTGTGTCGCTCCCTCTCCCGGCGGGAGAGGGCTGGGGTGAGGGGGAAAGGCGGCGGAATGACTGGCCGGCTGGGAAGTCACCGGAACATTTCCCCGGCATCCGCATTTGTTGATACCCAGCGCTCATGGCTTCGGCTCCTTCGCTGACGCGGGTTTCTCGGCTGGCGCGAGTTTCAGCAACAGCTCATGCGCCTCCCGGAAGCGCGGGGCTTCTTCCAGCGCCATCAGCACGTGCTGCTTCGCGGACTTCGCGTCGGTCGGCGTGAACAGCGTGGCGAGGCGGAAGTGGACATCGGCGGGGTCGGGCGGGTCGAGGAGCAGGACGGTCTGGTAGGCGGCGATGGCCTCGGCGGGCCGCTTCAGCTCTTCGCTCGCGCGGGCGAGCCAGCGGTGCGGCTGCGACACGAGCGGGTTCACGGCGAGGTAGCGACGTGCGTTCTCCGCGACGACCGGCCAGTCCTTCGTGGCGGCGGCCAGCTCCATCAAGCGCAGGTAAGCATCCACCGCGGCCGCGTCCAGCGCGGCGAGCTTCGTGAGCACCATGCGCTCCTGCGAAGTCTCCTTCAGCTCGCGATGCACCTGGGCCAGGAGCCACAGCGCGGAGTCACCGCCCGTGTGCGTGGGATAATTCTCGATGAGCTTCTGCAACGGCTCCTTCGCCTCGGCGAATTTCTTTTCGCCCATCAGCTTTCTCGCCTGCTGCGTGAGCACGTAAAAATTTTTCGGGTGCAGCTTCAGCGGATCGAGGAGGGGCTTGTTGTCAGGTGCTTTGGGCGTAGGCGGCGGGACGACCACGGTGCCATCTCCCGGACGGGCTTCCGACTTCATCCCGGGCAAACCGCCCAGCATCCCCGCCAGGCCCTTCGGCTTCTCAAAGTCCAGCCCCGGCGCGAGCTTCTTCGCCAAGTCCTTCGCGTAAGCCTCGAAATCCTTTTCCACCTTCTCCAGCGGCGCGGTGTGCGCGACGATGGCTTGGTTAATCGGCTTTCCGGTCGCGAGGTCCGCGAGAATCTTCCGCAGCTTCTCCACGCCGAACTTCTCAACGAGGAACTGCACCACCAGCGACGATTCGTAGTAAGCGAATTGCAGGTGCAGGTCGCTCTTGGCCGTGAGGAACGCGCTGCTGAGGTCGCCGACCGGCGTCAGTTCGTCGCCGAGAATCATCTCGCGATAGCGCGGGTTCATCACCTGACCCCACGCCGGGCTGGCCTGCCGCTCCTCATAGACCGAGATGCCTTCGCTCAACCAGCGCGGCATCTTGTTCTTGGTGAGCGTAAGCGTGATGACGTGACAGAACTCGTGCCAAAGCGTCGCCTCCCAGTTCGAGGCGTGACCGCGCGCGCTGGCCGGGCTGTTCGCCGTGATGAGGCAGCCGAAGCACACGCCGAGAAAGCCCGGATTGTCCGGCATCCCGAACGTGCGGACGCCGAAGTCCTTCTGCTCCGTGAAAATCTCCACGATGGTCCGCTTCTCCAGCTTCAGCCCGTATTTGGCCGTGAGCGTGTCGTGCGCGCGCTGGAGCAAGGCCAGCACGCGTGGGCCGTAAAGCTTCGCCTCCCGCGCGTCCATGCGCAGGATGAAATGCGCGTTCGTCAGCGCGACGAACTTGTCCGTCGTGTCCTTGAGCGTGACGAGGTTGTAAGCGTTCACGTCGTAGCCGTCGGCCTCGTGAACGTCCGCAACGAGCTTCCAACCTTCCTCCTCCTCGCCGAGCCGGAGGAGGTCCTGCGCGAGCTGGAACTTCGCCGGGAGGAAACCCTTGTCCGACTTCAGCGCGAGCCGCTGATACGCCGCGCCCTCGGCGAAGCGATACTTCTGCGACAGCTTGCGCCCGATGAGCTGGTCCACGGCCGGGTTGTTCGTGTAGTGCCGTAGCGCGTCGGCGCGAAACTGCGTTTCCTTCGCCTTGTCATTCCGCAAGTGCGCCATCACCGTGCGATACGCCCACGCCTCGGGCTGGTTCACATTCACAGCGAGGACTTCCTTCAACAGCTTCTCGGCCTCCTCGTATTCCTCCGCGTCCACCAGATGGTCCACGAGCAGCAGCCGCGCGGGGATGTGCTTCTCGTTGAACTCCATTGCCAGCTCCAGCGCGCGCAAGGC
>CAIPBN010000557.1 GCA_903863315.1 uncultured Verrucomicrobiota bacterium
AGAGGCGGCGGCGGGGATCTCAGGTCAACGGGCCGCCGCGCGGCGGCTTCGCGGATGGCTTGATGAAGCATACTGGCAGAGAGGCGATTGCGATCCAAGTAGTCGTAAGCGTGGGCAGCGGGGTGCTCCGTCAGTTCCTCAGAGCTGCCGAGGAGCAGCACGGGCGTGTGGCAATCCATGGAACGCATGGCGCGAATCAGATCCGCCGCGCTACGGTGCCCGATTCGGGAACTGGACAGACACACCGCAAACTGCGAGCGCCGCAGCAGCGTCACAGCGAAACCGTAGGTGGACGCCCATTCGAGCACGAACCGGCGCGGGGCAATCTCATCCAAAAGCAGGATCACCCGGGCGAAGAATTCATGACTGCTGTCCACCAGGAGCAGGCGCATCCGCGGAGGGTTGGGTTCGAGGTTCATGGGTAATGAGGGACGAGGGTTGGGATGAGGGAAGCCCCCTGCTGGCGGGCGCCTTCGCACGGTCCGAAGGCGCCCGCCACCGCCGGGGGTTGGCGGAGACAAGCCGATGACCCTGCTGCCTGGGTGCATCGACTTGTTTGTGCGGGTCTCATAGACGCCCTGGCCGGTCCTTGTCTGCTCAGGGCACCGGTGATGAGCGCCACAATCCTCGCAGCAACCTCGCGGGTAACAACACGGAAAAAGGCGGACAAGCTTGTCAGGCATATGCCTGACAAGAGTTTTGCTCAAACCGAGCGGCTTCGAGCGGCGGGCGGGGCGATCAGCCCCTGTTCCAAGGCGTATTTGGTGAGCGCGGCGATGCTGTGCCGGCCCAGCTTCCGCATGAGCCGCTCGCGCAGAGTCTTGATGGTGCTGGGCGATACACCAAAGCATCGGGCGATGTCCTTTCCACGCTCTCCTTGGGCGATTCGTGTCAGCACCTCGCGCTCGCGCGGAGTCAGCAACTGGGTCGAGTCGGGGAGGGCCAGCACTTCGCTCAACTGATGGCTGAAGACGGCCTGACCGTGATGAACCGCCACGATGGCGCGGGCGAGTTCGTCCGGGGAGGCGTCCTTGAGCATGTAGCCCTGCGCTCCGTGGCGGGCGACTTGCGAGACGTATTCACGCCCGCCCTGCACGGTGAGAACCAACACCTTCACGGCCGGCATGAGCTGGCGCAGTTGGCGGGTGGCCTCAAGTCCGTTGATGCCTGGCAGGTTGATGTCCATCAGCACAAGGTCAGGCTTGAGGCGGGTAGCCTTGACGACGGCCTCCTCGCCGCTCGCGGCTTCCCCCACAACGTGCAAGTTCGCATGAGCCGCAAGGCAAGAGCGCAGGCCCTCGCGCACCACAGGATGATCATCCACCAGCAGGAGCCGGATGCGCCGGCCGTTGGCGGCGCGCGTCGTTCGAGCCGACTTGGCGGGACGTTGCGGACGCGGTGCTTTGGCGGAGCGGCTCATATCAGCTCTTTGCATTGCTGCGGGCGGGCAACGGTGCCCAGACCTCGATGGTGGTGCCCTCATGTGGCGCGGAACGAACCGACAGGGTGCCACCAATGAACTCCGCCCGCTCGCGCATGTTGAGCAGGCCCAGGCTAAACCGGGAGTGCGCTGAGGAGCGGCCGTTGGTAGCGGGCCTGAATCCGCATCCGTTGTCTTCCACGCGCAACATCAGGCCGCCCTCAGCCCGCGACAAGGTCACCTGAAGGCGCGTGGCCCGCGCGTGCTTGAGCGCGTTGGTGACGGCTTCCTGAAAAATCCGATACAGGGCCAGCTCGAGTTCCAAGGGCAGGCGGGAGCGGAACCGGATCAGCTCGCAAACCACCTTTAACCCGGACTGGCTTTGCAATTCATCCACCGCGCCTTGAATGGCGGCGGACAAACCCAGATCATCCAGCTCCCGCGGGTGCAACTGGTGCGAGATGCTGCGCACCTCGCGCAAGGCCGAGACCAGACAATCTTTCACCCGGGTCACATCGCGGCGGATGGTCTCCTCGCTCCGATCCTTGAACCAGGACTCCAGCGAGAGCACCCGGAACTTGACGGAGGCCAGCAGTTGGGACACGCCGTCGTGCAGCTCCCGCGCCACCCGGCGGCGCTCCGTTTCCTGGGCCTCCAGGATCCGATGCGGCAGGGCGCGGGCGGCCTGCTCGGCACGAACTCTTTCCGTGATGTCCATGGCGATGCCCGCGATATAACGCCGGCCCGCGGCATCGGTCAGCAGGAACCGCAGCATCCAGCAATCGCGCGGTTCGCGATCCGAATTCAAGAAGACGTCCGTCTCCTCCGTGCTTTCCCCCTGTTCCAGCACGAGTTGATCGGCGGCCTGGATGCGCCGGGCCGCTTCACGGGGAAACATCGCAAAGGCGGTCCGGTTCAGAACTTTGTCCGCAGTCCGTCCCAGGAAGCGGCAGCACAGCGGGTTCACGTAAATAAAGCGGAAGTTCTCATCCTTGATCCACGCGCAGATCGGGGCGTGCTCCATGAACGCGGCGAACTGCTTTTCACTCTCGCGCCGGCTGGCCTCGGCGCTGAGGCGTTCCAGCGCGCCCCAGCAATGATCCGCCAGGGCTTGCAATGTCTGGAGGGATTCGGCGGTGTAATGGTCGGCGGTGTAGCTTTGGATGGAGAGCAGCCCGGACACCGTCGCCCCACGGCGGACCGGCACAAACATGAGGGAAGCTGAGGATTTGGAAACGTCCCCGAATGGCGTAAGCCGATGACGCGAACGCCCTGTGCCCAGGCCGCGCAAGATTAGCTGGCCACCGTCGCGCGTAACCGACTTCAACATGAGCGACCGGCCCGGAACCAGCGTGTGTGTCACATCTAGGACAAGTCCATCCACCGTGTCATACGCCAGCAACGGCAGCCATGTGTGGTCAGGCTTGGAACTGAGCTGGAGGAAACACGCGTCCCAGCCCAGCAACTGGCGGGCGGTCTCCAAAATCACTTCTGCCGCCGCGCGGGGTGTGCCCACCGCCGCGAGCTTTTGCCCCAGCTGGGCGAACGCCTCGCTGCGGGCCTGCGCCTGCTGGCGCACCCGAATTTCCGAAGTGAGCCGCCCGATGGCCAGATCCTTCTCCGCAGTGCGCTCGATCACCCGCTGCTCCAAGGTGGCGTTGAGCTGCGCCAGTCGCTCCTCCGCCAGCCGCCGCGCAGTCAGCGCGCGCTGGATGCGGAGCAGGGCATCCATCCGCGCCAGCAATTCCTTGTTGCCCACGGGCCGGGTGATGTAGTCGTCAGCGCCCAAACCTAGCCCCGCCACCTTGTTGTCGGAGGAAGTCTCTGTGCTGGAGATGAGCGCCACCAGCACCCCGGCGGTGGCGGGCGCGGCCTTGATTCGGCGGCACACCTCCCGGCCGTCCAGATCCGGCAGCATCACATCCAGCACCACAAGATCCGGTTGCAGCTCCCGCACCCGTCTCAACGCCTCCGCGCCCGTGCTGGCAGAATCCACCCGGCAACCATGTCGCTCAAACAAACGGCAGAGCAGCTTCAGATTGCTCGCGTCGTCATCCACCACCAATAGGCGGGGAACGTGAACGGGGGGAACTTCCGAGTGGGGCGCGACGGCATCCATGGGTGTCGGGCGATGGCTGAACTGCCAAAAAGGATGGCCTGCCCGTGTGCGCGTTGGCGAGATCAAATTGCCGGCCATCACCAGCAGACAAATCCGGGTCCCGAAAAGCCAGCCGGCCAGTCACTCGCGTGACTGGCCGGGCTGAACTTGGTTGGAACGTCGCAGACTAATACTCGCGCTTGGTCTTCCGGCCAGGCTCGGGCGCCGGATAGAAGCCGTTGGCGTCCGCCTGCACGGGGGCCGGCGAATCGAACGTGAGCTTGTCCGCGTCGGGCGCAAACTCGTGCGTGTGGTTGAGCATCTCATCCAACGTGACTTCCTGGGCGGTGTGCGCCGCGTAGCGGCCCAGGGAAGTGGTGAGGCTGGCCATCACGCCGCGGTCCACCTCGTTGTGCGGCTTGTCATTGCGGATGGCATCGGTGAGCACCTGCCACTCGTTGAAATACGGATCGTCCGCCATCTTGGCGTCCGACGTCCACAGTTGGTTCTCCCGCGAGAGCACATGCCCCTTGAAGGTGCTGGACGGACCGTTGCAGTCGCCAGACTTGGCCGCCACTGCCATGCCCTTGGTGCCATGCACGAAGCTGTGATACATCGGCACCGCGCCAACCATCGTGCGGCCGTCCATGTAGAGCTTCGCCCCGTCCTCGAAGGTGTATTCCACGGCGTAGGAGTCGAAGTTCTGGTCCACGTAAGGCTTGCCTTCCGGGCTGTTGCGATACGTGCGGCCACCGACGCCCTGCGCCTTGACGGGCCAGAGGAATTGTCCCGGCGGGCTCTTCATCCAGCAGAGATGGTCAATGTGATGAACATTGAAATCGCTGTAGCCGCCGCCGCTCGCCCAGAGGAAGCTGTGGAAGCGGGAGATCTGCCACATGAGTTCGCTGGGCTTGCCGGGCAGGTTATTCTCCTTGCCCGGATACTTCTCCGAGAAAGCCGAGCCCAGCAGCCCCTGCATGCGGTAGCCGCGCATCAGCATCACGTCGCCAATCTGGTTGTCTTGATGGATGCGCTGGTGCAGCTCCTGCAGGCACTTTTTGTGGCGCGACATAAGGCCGACGCCAACCTTGAGGTTCTTCGCCTTGGCGAGCTTGTTCAGCTCCAGCATCCGGCGGGAGGTCGGACCATCCGCTGTCACGGGTTTCTCCATGAACACGTTGATGCCCTTCTCGATGGCATACTTGAAATGCACCCAGCGGAACGCCAGCGGCGTGGTAAAGATGGCGACGTCACCCTTCTTCAGCGAATCAATCGCGCCCTTGTAGGCATCAAAGCCGATGAACTTGCGATTGTCCGGCACATCCACCTGGTCCTTGAACTTGTTCTTCAGCGAATTGAAGGCGCCGTCGAGCTTGTGCTGAAAGACATCCGCCATCGCCACCAGCTTGGGCGGGCCGCTCTGGCTCATGGCATTCGACGCCGCCCCACCGCCACGACCGCCGCAGCCCACGAGCGCGACGGAAATCTGGTCGCTGCCTGCCGCGTGGACGTGCGGCAGCAGGACGCCGGACAGGGCGCTGGCCCCGACCACAAGGCCGGAGGTTTTGAGGAAATCACGACGGTTGGGGGGCGTGGCATCAGGCATAGTGTTCATGTGCCCATCGTTTGCGGGAGTCGTGCGGGTGTCAATCTCGCAACAGCGTGACGGCAAAAGGCATCGCAGCCCATCGCGCTGGCAACCCGGCCCGGCGCAACCAGCGCCGCCGAATTCCGCGCAGCCCCCCGGCGTCGGAACCCGGCCGCCACCGCCCCGTTCAGTGAGCACTCTAATCCCAACACCCGCCATGAACCGCCGCGCCTCCCTCAAATCCCTGGGCACCCTCGCGCTGGTGGCCGCCGGCACCCCACGCTTCTCCTCGCGGCTGGCTGCCGCGCCGGCGACCCCGGCCTTCCGCGTCCACCAGTGGCAGCGCGACGCGCGCAACCCGGTGCTGCCTCCCGGCGGCGGGGCTTTCGATGTTGGCTGTTGCATGAACCCCTTCGTCCTCACCCGAGGCGGCGAGTATTGGCTGTATTACGCCGGGGCAGACCGCAGTGGCGCGCGCCGCATCTGCCTGGCCACCTGCCTCGTGGACGACGTCTCAAAGTGGAAGCGCCACGGTCCGTTGTTCGAACTCGGGGGCAAAGGCTCCTTCGACGAGACCTGGTGCGTGCTGCCCTGCGTGCATCGCGTCGGCAACCAGTGGCATCTCTATTACACCGGGCGCAGCGCAGACAAGGGCACCGGGCTGCAAGCGTTCCGGGGCATCGGCCTGGCCGTGAGTGACGATCTGCTCAACTGGAAGAAAACCTCCGACGAACCAATCCTGCTCGGCGACGGATTCCCACAATGGCCGAAGAACCGCGGCATCGCCGGCGGCGGCCCCATTCTGGAGATCCCCCAGCCCGACGGCCGCATGCTCTACCGCCTCTTCTACACGCTGGCCACCGGCACCACGAGCAAGGATCTGCGGGTGGATCAGGCCAAGCAAGCCGTCATCGCGCATTCGGAGGATGGGCTGCGCTGGACGGACAAGCGCGTCGTGCTCGGCCCGCGGGAGGACGCCGATTATGAGAACGCCGCCAACATCGCGTTGAACCCGTGGAAGACCAAGAATGGCTGGCGGGCGGTTTACGCGGGGATCGGATCGCGCTTCGGGGCCTACTCCATTTGTGAAGCGACGAGCGAGGACGGGTTGACCTGGCACCGGGGCAAACCCGGCGAGAACCTCGCCCTGGCCCCGGCGGGCAAAGGCTGGGAAAGCAAGATGACCGAATATCCGCACGTCGTGCGCGAGGGCGATCAACTCCGCCTCCTTTACTGTGGCAACGGCTACGGGGCGACCGGCATCGGCACCGCCACGGCGACGCCGATTGATTGAGTGCGCGAGGCCGCAGGCCAGTTGGCCGCTTGACGTCGGCGACGTTCGCTTCAACTCTCCCGCGTCCCATGAATGTATCGCGACATGCGCTTGGCAAGCTGCCCCGGACGGCCTTTACCCTCATCGAACTGCTGGTGGTCATCGCGATCATCGCCATTCTCGCCGGCATGCTGCTGCCCGCCTTGAGCAAGGCCAAAAACAAGGCGCATGGCATCAAGTGCCTGAACAACCTCCGCCAGCTCCAGCTCGCCTGGCAGTTGTATGCGGACGACAACGATGGGCTGCTGCCCTACAACTCCAACCAGACGGGTTACCAGCAATGGTTTGGCACCGCGAACATGGCCATCGCCACCGAGGCCACCAACATCTCGCTGATGATGTCGGGCTTGATCGGCCGCTACGCGCAGACCCCGGAGATCTTCAAGTGTCCGGCGGATCGCAGCGTCGCCGCCGGACTGGGCATTCCCCGCATTCGCAGCGTGTCCATGAACGGCTACATGGGCGGGCAGAACAACGGCCAGTTTTACCCCAATATCCAGGCGTCCACGTATGCGAAGTTCCGACGCACCAGCGAAATCATCAACCCGGCCCAGCGGTTTGTCTTCCTAGATGAGGAACCCACGGGCCTCAATGACGGCATCTACTGGGTGGCGGACCCTATGCCCACGGCCACGACCTTCATTGATTATCCGGCC
>CAIPBN010000558.1 GCA_903863315.1 uncultured Verrucomicrobiota bacterium
CGCTGCTTTTTCCCGTCCGGCGTGACGTGGTCCACGATGCGGGCGAAGGCGTATTGCTCGGTGAGCTTGATCTCGTCGCGGACCAGCCGGATGACCCGGCGCTCGGAGTCGCTGACCGCGTCCACCGGGACAATGGTGAGCCGCACCTCGGTGCCTTTTTTGCCCCGGATCATGTCCACGACCTCGCCGAGCTTCATGTCGAGGCAGTCCACCGGCTCGGCCTCGCCCTGGGCCACGGCCACGATCTTGTCCTTGGGCTTGAGCTTTTTGCTCAGCTCGGCAGGACCGCCCGGGGTGAGATTCACGATCTCGGTGTAGCCTTCATCATCCTGCCGAAGCTGGGCGCCGATGCCGTTGAGCTTGAGCTTCACGTTGTGGATGTCGAAATTCTTGGCATCCGCCGGAGCCATGTAATCCGAATGAGGGTCAAAGGCATGGCCAAGTGCAGAGAGGTAAATCTGCAAAATCTCGCTCGTATCGAACTGCTTCATGTTCTTCTGCAACCGCGCGTAGCGCTTGGCGATCTTCTCGGCCGTCTTCTCCGGCTTTTCCTCTGTCAGCTTGCCATTCAGGAGCTCGAACTTGATCCGCTGCCGCCAGACCTCCGCGGACTCGGCCTCGTTCTTCGGCCACGGCCCCTTGTTTCGCTGGGCCAGAAATTTCTCATCCTTGGTGAAATCCTGCTTCTCCTTGAGCAGATCGGGAATCCGGGCCAGACACGTGTTCAGCCGGGCCAGATAGCGGGTGTAGATTTCAAAGGCGGGCTGGGCATCGGCGGACTTGGTGAGATTGTCCAGTTTGGTGCCGTATTTCTCGGTGAACTCGTCCACGTCTGACTGGAGGAAGAACATGTGGTTGAAGTCCAGCGCATCCAGATAGTTGCGCAGGTGCTTCTCGGCGACCGCATCGTTCAGGCGCTCCCCCTTGTAATGAGCCCGGTCCAGAATGTCCCCGACAGATTGGGTGATCTTGCCCGCTTGCGCCGGGGTGAACTCGACCGCGCCCAGCCCGCTGGAAAACAACGCGAAGGCCAGCGCCATCGAAAGAATGGGTCTCATAGGTGTTTGCCGCAAGTTGAGCCAAGCCGCCGCTCCGATGCAACCGGGAACTCGGTGCGCTCCGCAAGCCGACGGCTAGGGATATGGACTGGCCCCCCACCAGATTGTTCAATGACCGGCGGAACCGGGAACCTGTCCGGCCACCTCCCGGTAAAGACGCGCATAGTTGCCCACCATGGCCGCCATCGAAAAATCCCGCATCACCCGGCTGCGGGCCCGTTCGCCAACGGCCGCCAACGCTCCGGGGTCGGACAGCGCCCGGTGCAATTCCCCGGCCAGCAACGCCTGCGAATCCAAGGCCGCCAAAAAACCATCCGAACCACTGGTGATCACCTCGGCATTGCCGCAGGCCGTGTGCGCCAGACAAGGCACCCCGCAGGCCATCGCCTCCAGCACCGCGTTGGACAAGCCTTCAAAGATGGACGGTGCCGCCAGCAAGTCCAGCGCCTGATACCAAGGAGTTGGATTGGCTTGAAAGCCGGCCAGGTGAATGCGTTCCCGCACCGGGCTGGCCTGCACCGCAGCCTGGATTTTCTCCTTCTCAGCCCCCTTGTCGCCCACGATGACGAGCCGTGCCCCGGGCAGGCGCGTGGCCATCTCGTTGAAGGCCTCGATCAGCAGCAGGTGCTTCTTGTTCGGATCGAAGCGCCCCACAATACCCACAAACTGCCCATCTGCCGGCAGTCCCAACTGTGTCCGGACCAAGGTCTTGTCCACCGGTTGAAACCGATCGGTGTCCACTCCGTTGATGATCGCGCTGATCTTTTGCGCCGGAAATCCCTGCTCGATGAGATAGCGCCGCAGCGACTCAGAAACCGTGTGGACCCGACGACAGCAACGGTAGAGCCGCTGCCGTTGGCGCAGCCGGGCGGGACTGCCCTGATCACCTTGGAAAACCCCATGCTCCCCCTGCAACACCGGCTTCCACAGGCCCAGCCCCGAAGCGAGCGCCGCGTAGGTCAGCGGCCCCAAGTTGTGCGGATGCAGCACATCCGCTCCAACGCGAGCTGCATGCCGGGCCAGTCCCAGCACAGCGCGTGGCGAGAATCCCGGGGCCTTGCCCAGCACAACCACGTTCTCGGGACGCGGCAGGCGCTCGACGAACGCTCCCCCACGCTCCAGACAGCAGACGTGGACCTCAAACTCGTCCGGCGGCAGGCGGCGGGCGACGTTGACGATGCCATTCTCCATCCCGCCCGGATCGAGGGAGAAGACAACGTGGACAATCTTGAGCTTTCGGCCAGACACACTAGGAGTGACGAACAGAGCCAACGCGATCGCCTGCCTGCCCGACGGCTGGTTCCCAAGCTGGCGCGGAACAATTCATCAAGCGTGGCGCAACCTGGACATGCCGGGACTGCCGCTCAGGGAGCCGGCGGCCCTTTCAGGGCGTGCAGGGCGTAGCGCACGCAAGCGCGGAGACGAAAGAGAAACCGATCCCCATTGGAGGCCGGATTCAGGAACCAGGGCCAGAGCAAAATCGAGATGAACAGATCTTGATAGGCCCGCAACGGCTGCCGGATGCCGTTGTAGATCAAGGAGGTCTGATACCGCCAATAACTGAACACCTGGAGCCAGAAACAGATGTGGGAGCGCGGCACCACGCCGGCGTCGTAGGACTTCTTGATCACCGCCGCCATGTTGCTCTTCATGCGGTCGGCGTTGTTGCTCATGTTATTGCCGTGCTTCCGGATTTCGATGAGCACTTTCCCGACATGCCAGACACGCCGCCGGGCAGCGATGCGGATCCACATGTCGCGATCCTCCGTGCTGCGCAGGTTGCTGTCGAAACCACCGCATTGGTCGAAGACCTCCTTGCGCGCCACCGCACCGGTGGGCGAAAACCGGGTGCGCATCAGAATCTGCTGCAAGGTGATCTCCGCCGGCTGCACCGGAGCGTGGACCGCGTGGGCCAGCGGCTGGCCCTCAATGTCAATCACGGCGTAGTCGCAGCCGAGCAGCGCGTAGTCGGGCGAGAGTCGGGCGAAGGTCGCCATGCACTCACTGAGGTGCGTGGGGCGCAGCAGGTCATCGGCATCCAGAAACGCCACATAGTCAAAACGTGCCTCGCGGATGCCCGAGTTGCGGGCGGCGGACAGCCCCGCATTCGGCTGATAGATGTAACGGACGGGCGGGCCGTATTTGGCCATCACGTCGCGGGTGTTGTCCTTCGAACCGTCATCAATGACCACGACCTCAAAGTTCGCGTAGTCCTGCTTGAGACACGACTCCACCGCGCACGGAAGAAACCGGGCATAGTTGTAGGCCGGAATGACGACGGAAACGCCCGGGGGTTGGTCGGAGGTGGCGCTGGCCATGCTCATGAAAACCGGCCGGCCTCAGTCCTTGGCACGCGTGAGGGACTGATACCGGTTGTAGTAGTGGTTCGTGTAGTAGTAGTAGTGGAACCGGTTCATGGTCGCCATGAGGTCCAACCGGTTGAGGACGAACCCGTAGAAGTTGGCGTGGTTGGCTTCGAGGATCTCGATGGCCGTCCGCACGGCGCGGGTCGGCGTCTGCCCGCATTGGATGACCAGCAGGACACCGTCCATGGCCGGCTGCATGATGCTGGTTTCGGCCAGGCCGAGGACGGGCGTGCTGTCCACGATGATGCGCTGATAGCGCTTGCGGAGCTTCTCGATGGCTGCGGCGAAGGCCGGTGCCCCAAGCTGTTCAATATCCCCCTCCAGCTCATCGCCGCACGGCAGGATGTGGAGATTCTCCATGGCAGTCGGCCGGCAAGCATCCTCAACGTCGAATTTCTCGATGAGGACGTTGCTCAGACCGGGTGCCGAACGGCTGCCGAAGAGGTGATGCTGGACGCCCCGCCGGAGGTTGGCGTCCACTATGAGCGTCTTCTCACCCATCTGAGCGAAGGACAAGGCCAGGTTCGAAGCCACCACGGTCTTGCCCTCCTTCGGCGAGGTGCTGGTCACCATGATGACTTGCGGGAATCTCGAGTTCGCAGCGCTGGCCAGCAGGTTGGTGCGGATCACCCGGAAGTTCTCAATGAAGTCGGGATTGGCCACTCCATCGTTGAACATGAGCGGATAGGCCTCGGCGATGTCATCCTCGAAGTCCGGCACCAGCCCGAGGCCGCGGATGTTGGTCGCCTCCTCCATCTTCTCAAGGTTCGTGACGGTCTGGTCCATGAACTCCAGCAGGAAGGGCACACCCAGCGCCAAACCGATGCCCAAGCCCAGCGACAACAGCACGATTTTCAGACGGTTGGGCGAGATGGGGATCTCGTCGCGCAGATTTTCAAACTCAAGAAATTTCAAGTCCACCCGCTCGTTGCGGAGGGCGAGCTCGGCTTCGGAAATCTTTTTCTGGATGTCGTAGATCATCTGATCGTAACGCACGGCACCATTGCGGATGAGATTGACCTCCTTGAGATATTCCTCGTAACGCGACTTGTTTTTCTCCCACAAGGGTTGCTGAGCCTGCAACTCGGCCACCCTTTGCTTCAACCGCCGACCGTGAATCTCAAACTTGGCCCGCGCCCCACCCAAGGCTTCCTTCACCTTTCGTTCCACCAGATTGTATTGCTGGTAAAGGGTCTGCATCTTGGGATGCGACGGTTTGAAGGTCAGCGACATGTCCTTGATGGTCCGTTCCAGGCGCAGTTTTTCCTGCTCCAGTTCATACCACTCGTCCGCTCCGGTGCGGCCAACGGCGGATCGGATGATGACTGTGCCGTTGGAGGGCCGGGCATTGGCGGGCAGGCGGTCTCGGGTGGCCGGGTCCACGTCCACATACACGCCCGCGTCCACGTTGTAATCAATCGAGTAATAGAACTGTAGCCGCTCGCTGTCGGTGTAAACAGGGTTGTTGACCTTTCTGTCCACGAATTCCCACTCCTGCAATTTCCGACGGAACAGATCCAGTGCCCGAGGAACGGTTTGGAGTTCCTCCAACTCGAGTTTGAGCTTCTCCGGATTGAACTGGTCGCTCAACCGGCCTTCCACGCGCAACTGCTCCCCCCAGCGGCGGTTCAGATCGGCGATGACCTCATGATACTTGTTGGTCTCAGCCTGAAACTGGCGGAACGCCCGCTCACGCCGGTCGTCCAGAAAAACCTCCACCATGTTCGAGGGGAAGGCCACGACCCATTCTGGTTTGTAGGCCCAGACGTTCAGCTCAATGTTGTGGTCCGTCGTCCAGGTGGTGCGGACCTGCTTCAGGTTGTCCGCCTTGGATTTTGCGGCCGCCTTGGAGAACTCGAGCGGATAAACCGCCTCAAGCAGATTCCGATTCAAACGGGCTACTTCCTCCGGCTTGTCCAAGTCCCCGTTGAGCAAATCACGAGTTTCCTTCCAGATCGCTGCCCGGTCGAACAGTTGCTCGTTGTAGATGGAGGGGCCCAGAATAATGGTGTTCAAGTCCCCGATTAGCATCTGTTGAATTTCCGTGGGCAGCGTCACCCGGCTGCGCCAACCGTCCAAGGCGACGCGGGTTCGCTCGCTGAGACGGGAATGCAGGTAGCTGGACACCTTGTCCTCGTGCCGCTTGAGCTTGGTGGCGAACGCCACGGGTTGTTTCAGATCCCCCAAGGCCAAGGTGGTCACGCTGCGAATCAACCCGGCGGCACTGGCCAGCTTGGCGTCGGTGCGCTTGACGATATGCTCGGCCTCGAAGTCATTCAGGAACTTGTTGTCCGAGAAACGGCGGTAATCATCGCCTTTGAGTGTGGTGTCGGCGTCCGGGGTGCCGGTGCCGATGGCCGTGTAGCGGACAACGCTCTTGGAGAAGTAAACCGGGCGCGAAAAAATGTAGAAGAGCAGCCCGGCCGCAAGTGCCAGCGTGATGAGCAGGATGATGAGCCGGAGGTGCTTCGAGGCGATGGCGACATACATCACCACGTCCGTGAAGTCTGCCCTGCGCTTTTTGGCTCCGGGTATCATCGCGCGTCCACCGCGTTGGCCAGCATCTCGTATGTGAAAGTCATGGGCCTGGGTTCAGAAGCTGAAGAAGCTCTCCGGCACGACCACGATGTCCTTGCCTTGGAGCACGATGTCAGGAGCCAGACCCTTCTGGATTTCCTTCACGTTGAGCGGCATCTGGACCTTCTCGCCGTTGCCCAGCTCGCGGACCACGGAGCATTTCTTCAGGTTAGCGAAGCGGGAGAAGCCGCCGGCGCGCAAAATCGCAGCGTAGGCGGTCAGCGTCTCATCTTGGAAGAGCCGCAACGTGCCGGGCTTAGTCACGTTGCCCGTCACGTAAACCACGGGCGCAAACGCCGGGATCATGATGATGTCCCCAGGATTCAACGCGATGTCCGTGGGCGGGATGTTGCCAGAGAGAATCGCGGCCACGTTCACTTCCTCGACCGCGCCTTGGCCGTTCTCGATGCGCAGGAGCTTCGTGCGGGTAAGATCACCCGAAGGCGTGATGCCACCCGAGCGGATGATGGTGGTGATGAGGGTCGGCGAGACCCCGGGCGGAATCTTCAAAGGGCCCGGAGTGATGAACTCTCCGGCCAGATAAATGATCACCGGATCATCAGTGGCGACTATTCCACCGGGGGTTTTCTCCGCCTTGCTCTTGAACTCGGCAG
>CAIPBN010000559.1 GCA_903863315.1 uncultured Verrucomicrobiota bacterium
CCAGACCACGACGCGGCTGGGCGCGACGAATCTGCCGTCGCGGACTATCTACCTTTCCCCGGTCTCCTCGGGCGTGTTCCAGGGATGGTCCAGCACGGTCCTGGGTTTTGACGGCATCGTGACCAACGCTCCCGACGCCCTTCAGCCGTTGGTCGCCGGGGCCAACGTCTTCCTCGAAGTGGTGACGATCGATCCGGGGTTGTCACTGCGTTCCTTCACCGCCCCGGCGACCGTGTTCGCCGACGAAGCGGGCGAACGCCTGCGCATCGGCAGCACTGGCAACCTGCACAACCATCCCATCATCTTCATCGATCGTGCGGTGGTGGGAACCAATTTTACCGGACAGCGAACGGTCGTCTTTCGACTGGTGGACACCGGCACAGCCGGACTGCTTCCTTCTCCTGACTACTCTCTGACCTTCGCCCCGGTCGCTCCTGCGCAACTCGTCCTCACCCGCACGCCGGAGGGGATGACCCTTTCTTTCGCCACCCGGGAGGGCCTCGCGTATCAAATTCAAGCGGCTCCATCTCCGACTGGAACCTGGATGACCGAAGGCACCGTCATCGCAGGCGACCGTCGCATCGCCCAGGTCCAGCTCAGCAACGGTCCTAGCCCGCGCTTTTTCCGCGTTCGGTCACTGCCGGACAACTGACCAACCCTTTTCTTGCTACCTCAAACCAAACAAACCAAAGCAAACCTGAAACTCAGTTATGAACAGACTTAATCAGCTCAACACTGACCCCGGATCGCCAGGGATCGTCCGTCCTCAGACCTCTACCGTGCGCACCTCAGCCTATCGAGCCTGGCTGGGCCTGGCGGTTGGCCTGGCCCTGGCCGGGTCCGCGCACGCCGCCGAATTCACCTACGTGAAAGTGGGCAATCCCGTGCAGACCGGTAGCTCGGTCCAGGCCATGGACAATCGTGGCCGAGTGGCCACCACGAGCCTGATCCGCTCCTTTCTCTTCGCGGACAATTTTTTTGTGAACTATGTCGAAATCACGAACGTGAACGTGGCGACGTCCACGCCCGGAATGGTCGCGCAGGGATTGAACGACCTCGGCGAAGTCGTCGGACGGTTTCGAACCAATGGTGCTCCAGCCAACCAGACGCGCGGATTCATTCGCCGGGCCGACGGAACATTGGAACCCTTCGACTACCCGGGGGTGGCCAGCACATCGATCTCCGAGATCAACAATCATGGCCACCTTGTTGGTGAAACCCGCAGCGACCTCACGTCGTTCGGCCTGATCCGCGGCTTCGTTCACACCAATGGTGTCTCCGCAGAGGTCCACTTTCCCGGAGCCACCTTGACCCGCGCCTACGGCATCAACGACGCCGGTGACATCGTGGGCCAGTATCAGCTGCAAGACGCTGTTAGCCGGCCGTTCCTGCTGCGCAACGGCGGCTATTCACAGATCGTCCCGACCAATGCTCCGGGCGGCCTCGCCTCGGCGATTGCCTTCTCCATCAGCGACAGCGGCCTAGTGCTCGGCACCTACCGTGACCTCGCTAACGTCTCCAAGACCTGGGTGATGCGGACAGACGGCACCTTTGAATACCCTGTCCTGCCCGGAGCCGGCCGGGTCATCAACAGCGGCGGCCAGATCGCCGGTTCGTTCACCGATACGAACAACGCCAACGCGTCGACGCCCTATGTGGCCACGCCGAAAGCTGACATCAACTTCACCGCCCACCGCCTCGCGCTGACCAACTCCGCCAGGGACACCGCCGCGAAGATTAACAACGCGGGCCAGATCACCGGCACGGTGGACGGCACGGATGGCGTGAGCCGCGGCTATCGGTTCGACACCGCGACCGGGCAGCAGGTGGAGCGCGCGGGCTATCCCGGCTCGGACTACACGGAATGGGGCGGCATCAATTCCGCCGGCACGCTCGCGGGTTACTACGCCGATCCGGCGGACCCAACGTTCAACACCTACCGCGCCTTCGTGCGCGACAGCAGCGGCGCCTACACCGCAATCAACTGGCCCGGCGATCCCAACTTCGGATTCACCGTTGATATCGATGAACATGGCCGCGTGGCTGGCGGTGGTAACAACACCGCGTGGGTCTGGAACACGAACGGAACATTCAACGTCTTCAACGTCCCCGGATTCCAGGTCAACGGTGCCTTCGGCATGAACGACTACGGGATCGTCGTCGGCGTGGCCTGGCCCGGATTTTTCGATACGCCGAACGGACTGATCTACAACATCTCCAACAACACCGCGACGATCTGGAACTATCCCGGCGCGGCGCAGACCACGCTCTACGGCATCAACAACCGGGGCGACATCGTGGGCGAGTTCAAGCCGAACCTCACCAGCGCCAACATTCCGTTTGTCCGCTGGGCCGACGGCACCACGCAGGTGCTCACGTTCCCCGGCCTGGCCAGCGTGCGCGTCTATGACATCAACGACGCCCGCGTGGTCGTGGGTCGCTACGAGGATGCCGCGAACAAGAACCGCAGCTTCTACGCGACGCCGCTGGCACCGCTGCCCGAGCCGCTCGCCTTCACCTTCGAGCCCTTTGACATCGCGGGCGCAGCCTCCACGCTGCTCTCGGATATTCGCAATGATGGCGCGCTGGTCGGTCGTTACATCGACGGCGGCGGCATCAGCCAGGGTTTCGTGCAGAAAGGCACGAACTTCACCGCGTTCAACGTCACCGGCACCACGGCCACTTTCCCGGGCGGCATGGACAACTTCGGGCGCATCGCGGGCTTCTACCGCAACGCGACGAATCCGACGGTGCAGCACGGGTTCATCCGCGAGACGAACGGCACGTTCACCACGATTGACGGGCCGGGGCAGACTTTCACCTACGCCTGGCGCATCAACGACGCGGGGCAGGTCAACGGTTACTGGTTTGAAGACCCGTTCTTCATCACGGCGTTCCGGCGCGCGACGAACGGCACGCTGACGACGAACCTGTTCACCGGCTCTCCCCTCGGCACCGTCACGCGCGGCATGAACGAGGCGGGTGACACGGCGGGCTGGAAGTGGGACGCGAACTTCACGCTGCAAGGCGTAGTCTTCGCGGGCGGCCAGACGAACGTCTTCACCGTCGCGGGTTGGGAACACACGCTGCCCGGGGACATCAACAACCTAGGCGACATCGCCGGCACAGTGAACAATGGCTTCACCAACACAGCTGGATTTTTCCGGCGCGCGGACGGCGCGACCGTCACCTTCAATCCGCCCGGGGCGGTCGAAGTCGAGGTGTTCGGCTTGAATGATCTCGGCCAGGTGGTGGGCGAATACGCCGATGCCAGCGGGAGGCGGCATGGGTTTATCGCCCGTCCGGCGCTCGGTGTCGCCACGGGGCATGTGGACATCGGCATCGGGTTCGAGAACGGTGCGTTTGACCTGCACATCCACGATGAGAGCCGGGAGGTCGAATTCGCGCCCGGAGGGGCGGTGTTGCAGGTGGGCACGGCGGCGGAGCGGGTGATTCCCGACACGGTGGCGTCGAGCTTTCTGGGCCGCCCGGGCTACTCGACGTGGATTTTGCCGGCCACCCATAATGAGCAACTGCTGTTTCTGGGGTTGGGGGCTGAGGAGATCGGAAGCGGCGTGTTCGTGAACAACTCGCTGCGGCTGGAACTGGTGGAGGTCGTGGGCGGCGACTTGGCGCTGTTCACCTTGGATTTCGGAGGTAACCCGACCGTTCACATGAACAGTGCCGACGGAATCAGCACGGCCGATCACCTGCTCCTGAGCGCGGGCAGTCACCAGCATGTGAACTGGGCCTTCAGCGCGCCCGGCACTTATCGGGTTAGCCTACGGGTCCGGGGGACGCTGGTTGCGGGCAACCATGAGGTGTTAAGCGAGACGGCCTACTACACCTTCAAAGTGCCGGCAGCGCTCTTGGCACAACCCAGGGAACGGAATGACAGCATCGCCTACAAGTTCTCGCCGCTGGACGTGCCCGGGGCTGCGGAGACCTACCTCGGCGGGGTGAATGAGGCGGGCCAGCTCGCCGGGACCGCGGTGACGTTCACGAACAACTTCGTTATCTACGAGGCGTTTGTGCAGGCCACCAACGGCACGATCAGCCGGTTCTCCCTCCCGGGCGGGCATCCGCCGTTGGTGCAGGACCTCAACAACTCAGGCCTGTTAAGCGGCTACTATCCCGTGGAGACGGGATTGGGGGCGCTGGATGGCTTTGGCTTCACCATCACCACCAGCAATGGGGTGGCGGTGGGCTATCGCTTCCCCACCAACGGTGCCTTCTCCGACACAGCCGTCCATGTCGCCAGCGATGATGGCCGCAAATTGGTGGGCGCTTACGACATCACTGGGAATGGCGACTACCGGGGTTTCATCTTTGACCCCGTCACGAATGGCTTCACCCGTCTGGATGGCACAAACTTGTCCGCCAAGGTGCTGCCCTACGGGATGAACGCGTCGGGCGTAATCGTTGGCAGCCATGATGAACGGGGCTTCATCCTGGCCAACGGACAATACGCGTTGCATCAGTTCAAGGGCCAGCGAACGCGGTTCAGCGACATCAACACCGCCGGCGTCGTGGTGGGCTATGCGTGGGACGGGGTGAGGGAGTCCAGCTTTGTCTTCCGTGACGGCTTCTTTGAGGAACTGGCCCTGCCGGGAGCCGTCTTCACGCGCGCCAATGCCATCAACGATGCGGGCGTGATCGTGGGCGAGTATGCCGGTCTGGATGGCCGGGTCCGGGGCTTCGTCGCCACGCCCGCCACGCGCCTCAAGCGGGGACATACTGACATCGGCATCGCATTTGAAGAGGGCGCGTTTGACCTGCATGTGCATGACGAGACGATCAACCGAGAGTTCGCGCCCGCAGATGCGGTGTTGAGCGCCACGCCACTGGCACAGACGCGCGTGCCCACGAATGCCGCCTATGCGTTCCTCGGGTCGCCGGGTGCCCCGGTGTGGATTCTGCCTCAGACACAGAATCCCAAGCTGCTCTATCTGGGAATCGGGGCCGAGGAAATCGGCACGAACGTCTTCGTGAATGACACCTTGAAACTCACCCTCACCGGAGTCGACGGCCCCGGTCAATTCGCGCTCTACGGCGTGACGGGATTCGGTCAGCCCAACGTGCGCTTCAACACGCGGGACGGCATTGACGCCACTGACTCGGTCACGGTCACCGCCGGCAGTCATGAGCACTTCAACTGGGCCTTCGGCGCCCCGGGCGTGTATCGCGTGCGAATGAAAGTCAGCGGCACACTCATCGCGGGCAACCGGTTCGTGGAAAGTGATGAGGTGGAATACTGCTTCGAGGTTGTGGGCATTGAGACCCGAATCGGCATCGCCCGGAACGGGGGCGTCACCACCCTCCCGTTCCTCACGCAAGACGGGCTGACCTATCAACTCGAATCAGCTGCCCATGCGACCGGTCCCTGGCTCAACGAAGGCGCGGCCTTCCTCGGCACCGGACGCGAAAAGAACCTCATCATCACCCCTGGTGGTGCTGCCCAGTTCTACCGCGTTCGCGCAGTAGGCGGAAACTAGAGTGTTTCCACGCTGCC
>CAIPBN010000560.1 GCA_903863315.1 uncultured Verrucomicrobiota bacterium
AGGCAGTCCGCCGTGCGGAAAACGAGGTCGATCTCGCCGCGCGGAGAACGGTAATTGGCCGTGAGGAACTTCAAGCCCTGCGCCTGCAAGTGCTGCTTGGCCGCGCGCTCCCCGAGCTTGCCCCGGCGCAGGTGCTCCGGCTGATCCGTGGCCGCGATGGCCTTGAGTTTTTCCCAGAGCCGTTTCATTCGACCGGCCTCAAGCTCAGCTCCGGCGGCTTGATTTTCAAGGGCGCGAAACTGCGGCGGTGGATGGGGCAGGGGCCCAGCCGCGCCAGGGCGCTGAGGTGCGCGGGGGTGCCGTAGCCCTTGTGCTCGGCGAACCCGTAGCCCGGGAACTGCCGGTCAAACTCAAGCATGGCACGGTCCCGGGTGACCTTGGCCAGCACGCTGGCGGCGGCGATCGAGTAGCTGCGCGCGTCGCCCTTCACCAGCGCGGTCTGGGGAAAGCGCAGCGACCGCACCGGCCGGCCATCCACCAGCGCGTGGACCGGGGCGGGGCGGAGCCGGGTCAGCGCCTCGTTCATCGCGTGGTGGGTGGCTTGAAGAATGTTGATGCGATCGACCAAGGCCGCGTCTGCCTCGGCGATGGCGAAGCAGACTTCCGCCCGTGAAGTCAACCAGGTGAAGTAGCGCTCGCGCTGCGCCTCGGTGAGTTGCTTGGAGTCGTTCAGATCTACCAACTCGGCTGGAAACTCGCCTTGCAACCAAGTAAGGGGAAACATCACCGCCGCCGCGACCACCGGACCGGCCAGCGGACCGCGTCCCGCCTCGTCCACGCCCGCGATCAAGGCACATCCGCCAGCTACCAGTTCACGCTCGTGGGCCAGCCGGTCCACTCCAGCCAAGCGGGCTTTGACACGGGCTTGGGGCTGGGTTGCGGGTGCGGCGGCTTGGGCCATGGTTCAGCTCAGCGCGGCCACCGCATTGGCGAAGTCCTCCGGCCACGGTGCTTCGCACGCCAGCGTCTGCCCGGTCTTGGGATGCGTGAAGGCCAGCTTGGCGGCGTGCAGCAAGTGGCGCGGTGCTTCGTAGCCGGTCAGCTCCACCAGCCGCGCATTCTGGCGCTTGCCGTAAATGGAATCTCCCACCAGCGGGTAGCCGAGGTGCTCCATGTGGACACGGATTTGGTGGGTGCGGCCCGTGTGCAAGCGGCATTGCACCAAGCTGGCGGCCGGATAGCGCCGCAGGACTTCGTAGCTCGTCCAGGCCGCCCGCCCGCCGCCCTCGGTCGCGGCCATGCGCTTGCGGTGGGTGGGATGCCGCGCGATGGGCACCTTGATTTCGCCGGTGACCCGCGTCGGGGTGCCGCAGACCACGGCATGGTAGATTTTTTCGACCTCGCGTCCCGCGAACTGGGCCGAGAGCGCGACATGCGTGACGTCGTTCTTGGCCACGACGAGGCAGCCGCTGGTCTCGAGATCCAGCCGATGCACGATGCCGGGACGGGCGACGCCGCCGATGCCGCTGAGCTCGCCCTTGCAATGATGCAGCAGCGCGTTCACCAGGGTGTGCTGCTCGTGGCCGTTACCGGGATGCACGGCGATGTCCGGGGTTTTGTTCACCACCAGCAGCACGTCATCCTCATAAAGCACGGTGAGCGGAATGTCCTCGGGCTCGGCCTTGTCCGGCCGCGGGCCCGGCCAGCGGACGGTGACCACTTCTCCGAGATGCGGAACGTGCGTGGGTTTGACCCGATGCTCGTTGACGGTGATTTCACCCTCCTCGATGAGCCGCTGGAGCGCGCTGCGCGAGGCGGCGGGATAGCGCAGGTGCAGAAAGCGGTCGAGCCGCTCGCTAGGCAGCGTCTGCTCGATGATGAAGGTTTCAGAACGTTCGGTCATGCTGGGGTGGGGACATTGGCGGGGTTGGACTTCGTCCGGTCACACTTGCTCCTCCGCCAGACGAACAAAGTCACGCCGGCCGCGAAGATGCCGATGCTCACCAACTGGCCGGGGGAGAGCGCCCCGGTGTATTTCTCCGGTTGGTAATCACCGCGGAAATGTTCCACCAGCGCCCGCACCGGCGCGTAGGCCATCAGGTAGATGGCAAAGATCTGGCCGTCGAATTTCTTCCGCCGATACAGCCAGGCCAGCGCGGCGTAGAGCCCGAGGTTCAGCCCCGCCTCGTAGAGTTGCGTGGGATGCACCCCCGCGCCCCGCGTCGCATGTTCCGCCGGGAAGTGGACCGCCCACGGCAGGTCGCACGCGCGCCCATGGCAGCAGCCCGTCATGAAACAGCCCAGCCGGCCCAGAGCGTGCCCCAGCGCCACGCTCGGGGCGAGGGCGTCGGCGAGCTTCCACACGGGCAGCCGCTTCCAGCGCGCGAACAGGATGCCGCACAGCGTCGCGCCCATCAGCCCGCCGTAAAAAACAAATCCGGTGCGCGTGGCAAAGATGTGGGACAGCGGCTGGTCGGCGAACTCCTCCCGCCAGTAGGTGACGACAAACAGCGCGCGCGCGCCGCCGATGCCCCCGAGCAGCAACCAGAAAACCACGTCCGCCACGTTGTCCGGGGACAGCCCGTCCCGCAGGCCGCGGCGCATCGCGGTCCAGTAACCCGCCATGAACCCAGCCGCCACCAGGATGCCATACCAATGGACCGTGAGGCTGCCGATCTTGAATGCGATTTCGTGCACTGCCGGCCAGCCTACCCGCAATGATGGGCCAACGTCGAGCGTGCGGGTCAGAAACCTGAAACTAAACGGGAAGCGAAGGCGTGCGGGAGGCCGCTCGGCAAACGCTTGAGAATCGGCAACGGGCTCATAACCTCACAGCGTGCATGCCTTGCTCGCCCGTGTCGAAACCGCCATCCGGCGGCGGGGGTTGATCACGACGGGGCAGGGGGTGCTGGTGGCGGTTTCGGGCGGGGTGGATTCCATGGTGCTGCTGCATGCCTTGCACGCGCTGGCTCCGACACGGGGCTGGCGGCTGGTGGTGGCGCACTTCAACCATCGCCTGCGCGGGGCCAGCAGTGGGCGGGACGCGCAGTTCGTCCAGCGGGCGGCCCGGCGGCTGGGGCTGGAATGTGTCGTTGAGGCCGGGGAGGTGCGTGCCCTCGCCCGCGAGCGCGGCTGGTCCATCGAGATGGCGGCGCGGGAACTGCGGCACGAGTTTCTGGCGCGCACGGCCCGGCAACGGGGGCTCGCTGTGGTGGCGCTGGCGCATCACGCGGACGATCAGGTGGAGCTGTTCTTCTTGCGGCTGTTCCGCGGGGCTGGGAGCGGTCTGGCTGGGATGAAATGGAGCGGGGTTTCGCCGGCGGATGCGGCGGTGAAGCTGGTGCGTCCGCTGCTGGAGCAGCCCAAGGCTGCGCTGGTGGAATTTGCCGGGGCGACTGGAATCAAGTTTCGCGAGGACGCAAGCAACACTTCGGCGGACATCTTGCGCAATCGCATCCGGCACGAGTTGCTGCCGCTCCTGCGCAAGTCCTATCAGCCCGCCGTGGCGCAGACGGTGTTGCGCGCGATGGACATCGTGGACAGCGAGGCGGCGTTCGTCCGGGCGGAGGCGGAGCAGTGGCTGCGGCATCGGGCCAGGGGATTTGAAGCCTTGCCCGTGGCGCTGCAACGGCAGTGCCTGTGCCTGCAACTGGAGCAACTGGGCTTGCCGGCGGAGTTCGAGCTGGTGGAGCAACTGCGCGGTCAGCCGGGCGTGCGGCATTCGTGCGGGGCCGGCTGGTTGGTATCTGAGCCGGGCACCGGAAAAGTCAGGTGGGCACAAGTCGAGCCTGCCGTCGCCAGCGACGCTGAAGTGGTAGTTCAATTGGGGGCCAAGCGTGGGAAGGTTTGCTTTGAGGGAGTGCAGATCAAATGGGGCGTGGGACCATTGCGTGAGGTGGAACGGGTGCGGCAGGTGGCCGGGCTGGAGCGCTTTGACGCGGATGCGGTGGGTGCCAGCGTGCGGTTGAGGCACTGGCGGCCGGGGGATCGGTTTCGGCCCAGCGGATACCCTTCGGCAGCGAAATTGCAGGACCTTTTCACGAACGCAAAGGTTCCCAGTGCCGAGCGGCATCGGCGGCTGGTAGCCGAGACCTCGGCGGGGCAGATTTTTTGGGTGGAGGGGCTGCGGATTGGCCAAGAATTCAAACTTGCCCCCGAAACAAGGCGACTATTGGAGTGGCGTTGGCAGCGGTCAGCGGTCAGTTCCAAAGCCAGTCCTGACCAGAAACAAGATTGTTGAGAATTTATTTGGTGCACATCGAATAACCTTGTTCCGACTCCGTCCAGAACAGGGACGAGTAACCTGAAAACGATTTCTATGAGCAACAATCAACCTCGCTGGTGCAATTCTTCCGAGCATAGCTTCTACACCTCCCGCCGCAACTTTCTCCAAGTGGGCGCGCTGGGAACTTTGGGGCTGACGCTTGGGGACGTCCTGAAGGCCAACGCCTACGAGGCCGCTCCCTCCAAGGAAGGCAAGGCCAAGAACGTCATCAATATTTACCTGCCGGGCGGCATGGCCCATCAGGAGTCGTTCGACCCGAAGATGTATGCCCCCATCGAGTATCGCGGCCCGTTGGGGACCGTGAAGACCAAGATTGAGGGCACCCACTTCTCCGAGTTGATGAAGGAAACGGCGAAGATTGCCGACAAGATCACCGTGGTGCGTTCGATGACGCACGGCGAGGCGGCCCACGAGCGCGGCACCCACAACATGATGACGGGCGTCCGTCCCAGCCCGGCTTTGGAATACCCGAGCTTCGGCTCCGTGGTCTCCCATGAGCTTGGACCGCGCAACAACCTCCCGCCCTATGTAGCCATTCCTAGTGTCACGGCCAACGGTGGAACCGGTTATTTGGGTTCCGCTTACAGCCCGTTCAGTTTGGGTGCGGATCCGGCCAGTGCCGGCTTCAAGGTTCGTGACCTTGTGCTCCCGGGCAGTGTGGATGACAAGCGTTTCGCCACCCGCCGCTCCATGCGTGAGGCGGTTGATGCCCACTTCTCGGCCATCGAGAAGACCGACGCGCTTGAGGGCATGGACACCTTCTATCAACGCGCTTACAGCCTCATCTCCTCCGAGAAGGCTCGTGAGGCTTTCGACATCGAAAAGGAAAACGCCAAGCTGCGCGATGAATACGGCCGCAACACCGCCGGCCAGCGTATGCTGCTCGCCCGCCGCCTTGTGGAGTCCGGCGTCCGCTTCGTATCCATGACCTACGGCGGCTGGGACCATCACGACAACATCAAGCGCGCGATGGAAAACCAGATGCCGAATTTTGACCAAGCGTTTGCCCGCCTCATCCGTGACCTTGATGAACGCGGGATGCTGGACAACACGCTCGTGTTCGTCACGTCCGAGTTCGGCCGCACGCCCAAGATCAACGCAACGGCTGGCCGCGACCACTGGCCCAAGGTCTTCTCCATCGTCATGGCTGGCGGTGGGGTCAAGCGTGGCTACATCCACGGTTCGTCCGATGCTACGGGTGCGGAACCAGATCAGGATCCGTTGTCCGTCAGCGATTACTCGGCTACCATTTACAGCCTGATCGGCATTGACCCGGAGAAGCGCCTCATGTCGCCCGGCAGCCGTCCGCAGGCCATCGTCATCGACGGTCACGTCCAGAAGGACTTGCTGGCCTGAGTCCGGCACCGCATGGCAACCAAGCCTACGGCCCAATCTTGAAGAGCGGGGCAGTGTCGGATTACGGCATTGCCCTGTTCTGTTTTTAACGCTCAATTGCACGTAATATAACAGACTGAAACCGCGACATTTTTCTCGCTGCCCATGAAACACATCGCCTCCGCGTTTCTCCTTTCCCTGTCCACCGTCTCGCTGCTGGCAGTTGCCCCGCAACTGACCACCACCTCGCCCAGCGGATTGCAGCGTGGGACAGAGGCGGAACTGAAGTTCAATGGCACCCGGCTCGCCGATGCCAAGGAACTCCTGCTTTACGAGCCTGGCATCAAGGTGCTTGAGCTCAAGGAAGCGAAGGATAACCAAGTGATCGCGCGTTTGAAGGTGGAGGCGGATTGCCAGTTGGGCGAGCACAAGGTTCGCATCCGCACGGCCACCGGCGTGTCGGAACTGCGCACATTCACCATCACCCCGTTCGCGCAGTTGGACGAGGTCGAGCCGAACACTACGCGTGACAAGGCACAAAAGATTCCCCTCAACACGACTGTGCTGGGCTCTTGCAGCACCGAGGATGTGGATTATTTCCGCGTCGAGATGAAGAAGGGCGAGCCGCTTTCCGTGGAAGTCGAGGGCATGCGCATGGGGCGCTCCATGTTCGACCCCTACGTTGCCATCTATGACTCCACCGGCAAAACCTTGGCCAAGGCCGACGACACGGCGCTCTTCGTGCAGGACACGTTCGCTACGGTCATTGCGCCGGCGGATGGTGAGTATCTCATTGAGATCCGCGAATCTTCCTATGGTTCGGGCGCTTCCTACCGCGCGCACATTGGGAGCTTTCCCCGTCCCAGCGGCGTGTTTCCCCCGGGCGGCAAGGCGGGTGAGTCCTTGGAGGTCAAGTTCATCGGCGATGCCGGTGGGGATTTCACCCAGACCTTTTCGCTCCCCGCGGCCAATCGGTTGAAGTTTGGTGTCTTCGCCGAGCGCAAGGGGCTTTCCGCACCCAGTCCGAACTTGGTCCGCATCTCCCCGTTTGGGAATGTTAACGAAGTCGAGCCCAACGACGAGGTGAAGCAGGCCACGCTCGCCAAGAGCGAGCTGCCCTTGGCCTTCAACGGCATCATCTCCAAAAAGGGTGATGTGGACTGGTTCCGCTTCACCGCCAAGAAGGGGCAGGTTTATGACATCAACGTGTATGCCCGCCGCATTCGCTCCCAGCTCGACACCGTGATGGTTTTGGCGGACGCCGATGGCAAGACCATCGCGAGCAACGATGACACCGGTGGGGCGGACAGCTACATGCGCTTCACGGTGCCCAAAGACGGGGAGTTCACGCTCAAGATAACCGACCACCTTGGTTATGGTGGGCCAGACTGCACCTACCGCGTTGAGTGCTCGCCGGTGGTGCCTGAACTGACTACCTATATTGCGGACACGGCGCGTTACGACACTCAAACCCGCAAGTCCATTGTGGTGGCCCGGGGCAATCGTTTTGCCTCCTTGCAAAGTGTGCGGCGGAAGGATTTGCCGGCCGGGGTGAGTGACCTTATGTTTGCGATGGAGGATTTTCCTTCGGGCATCAAGCTGGTGGCCTCGGCGATTCCCAAGGATCAGACCACTTGGCCCGTGGTGTTCGAGGCGGCCGCCGATGCCCCCGTGGCCGGCAAGCTGGCCAATCTGTCCATCGGCACGCCCAAGGACGCGACCGCTTCCGTCAAGGGCGGCATCTACCAGAATTACGACTTGGTGCAGCAGGGTAATGACGGAGTTTATTATCAGACTTGGACGGACAAAATCGCCGTGGCCGTGGTTGAGGAGCTTCCCTTCAAGATTGATATCGAGGAAATCAAGGCCCCCTTGGTTCAAAGTGGGTCGCTCGGAGTCAAGGTTGTCGCCCATCGCAAGCCGGGCTTTGATGCCCCCATTCGCGTAATGAACTTGTTCAATCCTCCGGGCATTGGGACCACGCCGGACATGACGATTGGCAAGGATGAGAAGTCGGTGGTTTACATGTTTAATGCCAACGGGAATGCCATGCTAAAGAAGTGGCAGATCGCCATTCTGGCCTCGGCCACGGTCGATGGCGGAACTGCCTACGCCTCCTCCCAGCTCGCGGATCTGGAAATCGCCCCTGCCTTTGTTGGCGGCAAGATCGTTCAGACCAACACGCTTGTTGGGACATCGGTCAAGCTGCGGTGCGAGCTGGAACAGAAGACGCCCTTCGAGGGCAAGGCCGAGGTGCGGCTGATGGGCTTGCCAGGCGGTGCCAATGCTGAGCCCAAATACATCACCAAGGAAGACAAGGAAATCTTCTTCGAGGTGAACACAACCACGAATGCGGTGAAGGGCATGCACCGTTCGCTCTTTGTGGCCATGGACCTCAAGCTCAAAGGCCAGCCTGTCACCCAAACGTTTGCCGGCAGCGGAGCCTTGCGTCTGGATGGTCCGCGTGCGCAGCTCGCAGAAGCCCGACCTGCCACCCCGGCCACCAAGCCGGGCAAGTCCGGCAAGTAAGCCAGCCGCCCATTTCACGAACGGAAAATAGAAACGCCTATGAAACAGTTCGCCTCTCTCGCTCTGCTGGCCTTGGTCCCCTTGGCTGCCTTTGCCGCTCCCAAACCGGAACTCGTGGACATTAAGGTGTATCCGCCGGACGCCACGCTGTCATCCAAGGTGGATCTTCAGTCCTTCGTCGTCCAAGGCACCTATTCCGACAGCACCACGCGTGATTTGACTCCGCAGGCCACTTTCACCGTGGTGGACAAGACGCTGGCGCGCTTCGAGAAGACCACGCTGGTTCCGCTCGCCGACGGCAAGAGCGAGGTGCAGGTGAAGGTGGAAGGGCGGACACTGACCGTGCCGCTGAAAGTGGAAAATGCCAGCCACATCCCGCCGTTGAGCTTCAAGCTCGACATCATGCCAATCATTGGCAAAGGCGGTTGCAACACCGGCTCCTGCCATGGTTCAGCGCGGGGCAAGGACGGTTTTCGCCTGTCGGTTTTCGGCTTCGATCCGGAAGGCGATTATTACCGAATCACCCGTGAGCAAATTGGTCGCCGGGTCAATCTGGCCATCCCCGAGGATAGCTTGTTCCTCACCAAGGCCACCGGCAAGGTGCAGCACACCGGCGGCAAGTGCATCGAACCCGATGGTGAGCTGCTGGCCACGGTCGTGAAGTGGCTCGAAGCCGGAGCGGTTCCCGATGTGAAGGATGTCGCCCAGGTAGTGGAGGTGGAAATTTATCCTCCGCAGGTGGTCTTGGAAGGTGCCGGCTCTACCCAGCAGCTTACGGTGCGGGCTCGCTACAGCGACGGGAGTGACCGGGACGTGACCAAGCTCTCCGTGTTCATCAGTAACAACGACGGGGCCATCAAGTCCTCCCAGGCCGGTTTGCTGACTTCGGACAAGCCGGGGGAAGCATTCATCATGGCCCGTTTCGATGCTTACACGGTTGGTTCACCGGCCATTTCAATACCCAAGAAGCCGGATTATCAGTTCCCCAACGTTGCCGAGCATAACTACATCGACACGCTAGTTCACAACAAGCTGAAGAAAATCCGCATCACTCCGAGCGAACTCTGCGACGATGCCACATTCCTGCGCCGTGTCTCCTTGGACATTACCGGAACGATGCCGCAGCCGGATGATGTGCGGGCCTTCCTCTCCGACAAGAATCCTAAGAAGCGCGAGAAGATGATCGATCAGTTGCTCGAGCGGAAAGAGTTCACAGAGATCTGGGTGATGAAGTGGGCTGAACTGCTCCAAATCCGGACGGACAACAACCGCTTCCAATACAAGTCCGCACTGCAATACTATGACTGGCTCAAGGACCAGTTTGCCCAGAACGTGCCCATTGATCGTCTGGTGCAGGATTTGTTGACCGCCAACGGAGGGACGTTCGCCAATCCCGCCGCCAATTTTTACAAGGTCGAGACGGACACCCTCAAGCTCACCGAAAACGTCGCCCAAGTGTTCATGGGCATGCGGATGCAGTGCGCGCAGTGCCACAACCATCCGTTCGACCGCTGGACGATGAACGACTACTACAGCTTCGCCGCCTTCTTTGCCCAGGTGGGCCGCAAGACGGGCGAGGATCAGCGTGAAACGGTGGTTTACAACCGCGCCAATGGCGGGGTGCGCCACCCGGTCGGCAATCGGGACATCCCCCCCAAGTATCTTGGGATGGATATGGACAAGCCTGTTGAAGGGGCTGATCGCCGCGAGGTGCTGGCCAAGTGGCTGGCCTCGCCGCGGAATCCGTGGTTTGCCAAGAACCTCGCCAACATCGTGTGGGCGCATTTCTTTGGCCAAGGCATCGTGGAACCGGTGGATGATGTGCGCATCAGCAATCCTCCCTCCAACCCCGAGTTGCTGGAGGAGCTGGGCAAGCGCTTCACCGGCTCCAACTATGATTTCAAGAAGTTGGTGCGCGACATCTGCAACTCACGGACTTACCAGCTCGCCGCCAAGTCCAACGAGATGAACGCCGCCGACACGCGCAACTTCGCGAAGGGCACCATCCGCCGGCTGCGCGCAGAGGTGCTTCTGGACGCCATCAACGTGGTCACGTCAACGAAGGACAAGTTCCGCGGCCTGCCCTTGGGTGCCCGCGCAGTGGAAATCGTGGACGGGCGGACCTCCACCTATTTCCTGACCACCTTCGGCCGGGCCAATCGTGACACCGTTTGCTCCTGCGAGGTTAAGATGGAGCCCAATCTCTCGCAGGCTTTGCATCTGCTCAACGGTGAGACGGTGAATCAGAAGATCCTCAGCGGCGGGCTAATTGCCGCCGGGTTGAAGGAAGGCAAGACCAATGAGCAGATCATCGAGGACATATACTGGCGTTGTTTCTCCCGTCCGCCCACCCAGACCGAGCAGACCAAGCTGGGAGAGTTCTTGAAGGAGGCGAAGGACAACTCTGCGCGCTCGCTGGCTCTCAACGACATGTTCTGGGCGGTTTTGAACTCCAAAGAGTTCATCTTTAACCACTGAACCCGTTAGGTAATTGTCCGCATGGCCCGCATTTCCATCTCAGGTGGATGCTGCGGACAGGTTCTTTGCCTGTGCGCCTCATGCTCGTGCCTCCTTGCGGCTTGTGCCTTGGCCATCCTGCGCCCTTGACCAACCAACCTTAATCCCGCCATGAATCCTCGCCTTATCATCGCATCCGTAGCCTTGGGGCTCCCGCTTGTCGCCACCGCCCAGAAAGTCACTTACGACGAGCACGTGCTGCCGCTCTTCAAGAACCAATGCCTCAAGTGTCACAATCCTGACAAGGCCAAGGCGGACCTCGATCTATCCACCTATGGGGCCACGATCAAGGGCAGCAGCTCGGGTGCGATTGTGAAGGGGGGCGATCCGGACGGCTCTTCGCTGGTCAAGGTCGTCACGCACGCGGCTGAGCCGACGATGCCGCCCAACAGCAAGCTGCCGGACAAGGAAATCGAGATCATCAAGAAATGGGTCGCGGGCGGATTGTTGGAAAATTCCGGCAGCAAGGCCGTGGTCTCGAACCGTCCCAAGATTGACCTGTCCCTGAGCGCGGCGGCGTTTGGCAAGCCCGAGGGCGCGCCGCCCATGCCCGGTGATTTGTTGCTCGAACCCGTCTTGCGCACCCCGCGCACCAGCGCTACTACCGCGGTGGCTGCCAGTCCTTGGGCGCCGCTGCTAGCGTTGGGCGGCCAGAAGCAAATCCTTCTCTACAACACCGACACGTTGCAGCTTGCCGGGGTGCTGCCCTTCCCGGAGGGGTTTGCCCATGACGCGAAGTTCAGCCGCAACGGCAAGTTGCTCCTAGTGGGCGGTGGCCGGGGTGCCAACAAGGGCCTGGTGGCCGTCTGGGACATCACGAGCGGCGAACGCATCATCACCGCAGGGGATGAACTGGATGTCGCCTTGGCGGCGGACATTTCCTCAAACCAGAAGTGGATCGCGCTAGGGGGACCGGACCGGCTGGTGAAGGTCTATGCCACCGCCAGCGGCCAGCAGGTCCACAAGATGAAGAAGCACACGGAGTGGGTTACCGCAGCCGAGTTCAACCACACCAGCACGTTCTTGGCGACCGGCGACCGCAACGGCGGAGTGCTCGTCTGGGAGGCGGGTTCATGGGAGGAAGAGCAGAGCTTCACCGGCCACAAGTCGGCCATCGTTTCCCTTGTCTGGCGCACACCCGACATTCTCGTGTCCGCCAGCGAGGACGGCACCGTGCGCACTTGGAGCATGAAGGAGGGTCAGCAGGTCAAGTCCTCCACCGCCCACAATAACGTGCTCGGGCTCGCCGTGAACACCGAGGGCGGAATGGTCACCTGCGGCCGCGACAAGGCCGTCACCGTCTGGGACAAGGAAGGCAACAAAGCCAAGACCTTCAGCATCACCAATGATCTGCCGATTCGCGCCGTGTTGAGCGCCGATGGCAAGCGGGTCTTTGCGGTGGACTGGACGGGTCGGACCTACGGCTGGGACGTGGCTTCTGGCAAAGAATTGAGCGGCATCACACTGAATCCGCCGCCGATTGTCGAGCAGCAGCAACTGGTCGCCAAGCGCATTGCGGATTTGGAAGCTGACCTGCCGAAGCTTCAGGCCAAGCTCGCCGAGGCCAACACCGCCGCCGCCAAGGTTCGTGCGGATGTGGACGCGGCCAAGACCGATGCGGCCAAGAAGGCGCTCGCCAAGACCTTGGAAGCTGCGGACAAGGCAGTGAGCGATGCCAAGTCGGCCGTTGAGAACGCCGACAGTGAGCTGAAATTGGCTCGCGGTTCCGTGGACCGCCTCAAGTTGGGTGCCTTTTTTGCGCAGGTCTGGCGGGCCAAGGAGGATCTTGCCGGCATGAAAGAGGAGCAGAAGCGCCTGCTCGCCCAGGCCGAGTCCGCCAATGGCGCCATCAAACAGGCAGAGGCCGACATCAAGGCGGCCAAGAAGGTAAAGACCACCACCAAGGAGGAGAAGGACAAGCTGGCCAAGCGGATCAAGGATTTGGAGAAGTCCATCACCGACAACAAGAAGCTGGCCTCCACTTCCAAGACGGCGGCTGAGAAAATGACCAAACCCTTGGTTGCCGAGGAAAAGAAGGTTCAGGCCCTGAACGCCGAATACCAGAAGCAAAAGGCGGCGTCTGCGCCCGCCCCGCTCAAGTCAGCCAAGCTCTGACCGGACTACCGCTTGCCCTCCTTGCTTGGCTGAATAGTCCGGCTGGGTGGCGGAAGATAGCGATACGCGTTGCTGGGGTTCTCCGCGTCATAGGCGTAGGCATCCCGGTGTTCGAGGAAGAATCTCACCTGCTCCACGGGAATGGCGAAACCGAGTCCTTCCCCGAACGTAATCTTCATGTTGGTCACTCCGATTACCTCGCCGCGCAGGTTGAAAAGCGGTCCGCCGCTGTTCCCGGGGTTGATTTGCGTGGTGGTTTGGAGATAGAGCGCGCCCTGCATCTGCCGCGTCTTGGTGCTCAGGATGCCCTCGGTCACCGTGCGCTCCAGGCCCAGCGGGCTGCCGATGGCAAAAACGCGTTCCCCCACGGACAGCACATCCGCCTCGCCCAGTGCCACG
>CAIPBN010000561.1 GCA_903863315.1 uncultured Verrucomicrobiota bacterium
TGGACATTCCGACGGTGTCGCGCTGGCTGGGCCACAAGGACGGCGGGGCGCTGGCGATGAAGGTTTACGGGCACCTGCGCGACCAGCATTCGGTGGCGATGGCGCAAAAGGTGACATTCGCTGCGACTTGAGAAAACAAGCTTGGGCGGCTTGACATTCGGATGGATGTGCATTGATTGCTCCCGTGGCGGGAAAGAAATACAAGCCGGTCCAGCACTTGTTGGCCATAAACCGTGAGCTAGCACCTCGGTTGGGGGTAAAGCTGGATCCTGCGTTTAAGAGTGTAGCGGCACCCAAACTGTCTGCTTGGGCACGTCGAGTCGTTGAAAGGATAGTGGCTACAATCTTCAAGCCGCTGCTGAAACTCAAACCCATCACCAAGGAGAATGTTTGGTTTGTTCTGGGAGCTCTTTCGGGCATCACCGATAGGGTTCTACTTTTTTGGGAGCATGAGGCTGTTCCAATCATGAAGCGGCAACTGCCGCCAGACCTTTACGGCAATCCGAAAGCACTGGCAGCGACCTTGGGCAACGATTTGCTAACACCTGCCTATCGTAAAATGCTAGGGCTTGGCCGACAAAATAGAACCTCAGTTACGAAAGCGGCCGGTGAACTTTTTTGCGCGCAGTTGGCGAGCGCTAAAATAGTGACGGACCAATTTTATGCCTTGGCCCTCAGCTCCGGAACAAAATCCTATTATCTCTATAAGAAGGGCAGTCAGTATGGAATAAGCGCCTTCTTGACCGAGAACGGAGAGTTTGCGGGAGATAAGGGACGCTTCGCCCTCTACCAGGAGCTGCTCGCTGCGATGCCAGTCATAGAGAAGATGAGGCTTGCCAAGCCGAGGAAGACTCGCCGCGACCTTCACGAAATGATCACGGCCGAGCTCGGCCAAAACATTGTGGGCGACTACAAACGGTTCTGCGCCATATGTGATGACATTGGACTCGTGCTATCGCCCCGAGGGCGCCCTCCTAGTTCGATAAATACCAAACTGAGGGTTTGCTAGCTTGGTATTTCTCCCTCTCCCCGCGCGGTAAGAGGGGGGAATGGAAAAGCAAACTGCTCCGCCGCCGGTTCCTCCTCCGAAGCTGGCCCTCTCGCGGGCTGAAGCTGCGCAAGCCCTCGGCATCAGCGAGCCAACCCTCGACCGGCTAACCCTGCGCGGCCTGCTGCGCCCCTCGCGGGCCACGCGCCGCCCGCTTTATGCGGTGGCCGAACTCCAGCGGTTCCTGCGTGACACCTCCGCCCCGGAGGGTTGCTCATGAACGCCCTGGCAGCCCGCATCGGGGAACCTGGCGAAGAACGTGCCAGCCAAGGAGGTGGGAACGGCTCCTTGTTTTCCGCTGGGGACGAGCGCAGCGAGGCGGAAAACCCCATTCGCTCCGGCGCGGTGGCGGACTCCACGCCGCGCCCGTTGGCCGAAGCGACTTTGGAGGGGGCACGGCAGGGGGCGGCGCAGCCGCCCCCTGCCGCGCCCCTTCCTTGTCTATTTGTAACAACTGCATGGACGGACGAACCACCCCCGCTGCCGGGGCCTCGGCGGAAGCAGGCGCAAGCCCTCACCGAGAACATCGAGTGGCTGGCGGAAACCTTCGGTCCCGAGCGCGTCGGCTTCCTGACTTTGACCTTGGGCGACCGGGACGCGGGCGGACGCTTCCACAACCTGCGCGACCGGAAAGCGGCGCAAGCGCGTTTCCACTCGCTGCTCACCAACGAGCTTGCCCAGCGCTACCAGTGCGGCGTCACCGTCACGGAGCGGCATCACAACGGCGGGATTCATTTTCATCTCGTCGTCGTGTGCCGGGAGGACATTCGAGGGAACCTCGACTTTGCCGCGTGCTTTCCGCCCAAGAACGCCTGGGGCAAGCCGCAATATCCCCCGGACTACTCCACTGCCAACGCGGCACTGAAGCAGGAATGGGCCTACTGGCGGCGGACGGCCAAGCACTACGGATTCGGGCGACACCAGCTCCAGCCCATGCGGTCCAATGGTGAGGCGCTGGGCCGGTATCTCGGCGCATATCTGCGCAAGGACTGGGACCATCGGCTGCCGGAGGACAAGGGGGCCAGATGCGTCCGCTACTTCGGCCACTGGTCAAAGACGGAACAACTGCGAGGCGCACGCAAAGCAGCGCCGCCGCACAACGCCCGCTTTGGCTGGCTAACGCCGCAAGCGAGCGCGTGGCGCGAGATGGTCAGGCAGACGGTGTTGGTCCTGCAGTGCAAGGGCGCGGACCTTTCAGAGGCGAACATCAGGGAGGTCATCGGCAACAAGTGGGCCTGGCGCATGGGCAAGCTCTTTGAAGCGGTCCAGTTTGAAACGGAGCATGTGCCGGACGCGGCGACGCGCAAGGCCATTGAGGAGCACAATCTCCAGGTGGAAATCCGGTGGTTCCTAGGCGGGGGCAAGCCGGGGCGCACCTGCTGGTGGCATGTGACCGAAGTCACCCTAGACCATCTGCGCCCCTCGCCGGAGTGGAAGAAGGAGGGGGAAGTGTTGCAACTGGTAAAGGAGGCGGAGGCCGCGATTCGGCGCGGCCGGCGGCACCTGGCTGAACGTCGCAAACAGAAGGCGGACCAACTGCAACTCCTGCGGGAAGTAGGCGATACTCTGGAAGAGGCAGCTTGGCCCTTCTAGCCGAGGCGAAGCCGCCCCGATTAAAACTCACCACTCCAACTCGCGGTAATCACCCGGTTCCACTGCCGCCACAGCAGACACCACTTCGGGGATGTGCTGTTGAATCTTCGGCCAACTGGTGGTGAGCAGGACCAAAATGGCAAGCCGGCGTCCCTTTAGGTTCTGCTGATAACTAAGATTCTGGTCCGTCGTGATGAGGAGGTCAAAAACGCCCTCCGCTTCTCGCAGCAAGTCCCCGTTCTTCAAGTCCGACCAGCCCATTTCGTAGGCGGTGGCGACTGTGTGAGGCGCAAGCTTGCGGCGTAACGGAGCGGGCGTTCCCTGGTCGAACAGGATTTTCATCGGAAGCGCTGGAGAATCCTACGCAGCCACGAGACTTTGCTCCGCGTGGTGTAGGACCGCCTCGACCTGTTCGCGCATCACGCCAGGAAACCATTCCAAGAAATCATCCACCCGCGCGCCGTCCTCAAGGTTCTCGAACAGCGCCCGCACCGGGACACGGGTGTTTTTGAACACCCACGCTCCACTCACCTTGCCGGGGATGCGTTCCACGGCGGGACATTGGCTCCAATCGAGCATGGGAAGAGAATAGGCCGGCAGGACAAAAGGGCAAGCTGCGCCATTGAGTGCTGCGCAACCCTGATGCGGCGGGCCGCTCACCCCGGCTGGCCGGACTCCACGTCGAAGAGCATCCGCCAGATGCGGTCTAACTCGCCCCGCTCCACGACCTGCAACGGCGTCGAGCCGTCGAACGCCGGATTGGGAGCCTTGAGCCAGCGCCCGACCTGGGTCGGCTCCATCACGCGCGCCAACCCGTCCAAGAGCCGGTCCATCTCCACCAATGCCTTTTCCTGCTTGGGGGACGGGGCCTCGCCCTGGCTCCATTTGGCGACGGAGCGCGGCGAGAAGCCGGTGAGGCGCACGACGACCGGCTGCGGCAGGTTGAACGCGGCGCGGTAGTGCTGAAGCAGGCCGGTGAAATCCTTCGCCCCCCGATGACTGAACCGGAACGGCGTGGTGGCCGGATCGGCGGCTTTCGTTTTCTTCGTGGCGGCTCGCATATTTCTGCCTGCACTATGGCCTGCACTTTTGCAGGGAGTCAAGCCCGTGTCCGCACCGCCAGCCGCTCCAGCTTCTCGCCCTCGACGACGGCCAGGTGGTCGCCTGGGCAGTCATGTCGGCTCCAGAGCGTCTGGCTTCGTCGCCTCCCGCCAACGCAAATCCAATTGTCGAATTGCCGCCAGAGATGGCTTGGATGCTCTGTCTTCTTCTGCGATTGTCTTGAGATGGTCCCGCACAGATTCATCCCTCCAATGCAACGCAAGTTGGCCTATCGCGGAGACTCTTGTCTTTGAATCACCACCTCGATTGATTACTTCCAAAAGAAGTGCTCGCATTTCATCATCTTGCCACCGCTGCGCCAAGTGAGTCAGTGCTGCCCGACAAACTCTACCTTTCTCGTTCCTCACCACAATTGTCAGAACCGCTCGGACTCCATGCGCGAAGTGACATTAGCTCTGTCGTCTTGGTCAGGTAGCGCTGCTACAACCCATCTAGCAAGGAATTGCTTTACTTGCTTTCTATCGAAGTCCTGCAAAAGCCAATGGCCGAAACCAACAGGGCCAAGCACTTCGTCTGGATAACCAACGGGGCGACTAGTAACTACTATGCGAGCAGCGGGAATCTTAATTGCAATTTGTAGCAATTGCTCGGCAGTTGCACGCCGGAGGTCCGGTTCGAAGATCTCGTCAAGAGCATCACAATAGAGAACGGTCCTGCCAGTTAAAAGCTGTGTGCAAAGAACTTCCTCTGGCACTGGTGCAACTCCCGCAGATAATCCCAGTAATTCGCCAGCCCAAGCCAGCAAACTCGGTTGGAGTTGTTTTTCCTCGCGAGCCCGAGCGACGCGGGCTGCATACTGACGCATTTCCAACATGAGAGGTAAAGGGCCAGCGAGCGAAGCATCGCGTGCCCAAGTGAGTGCGCGATGCTGAAGCAGTGAACTCTTACCAGCGCCAGGGCTACCCAATAGCACCACCTGATGATTCCTTTTCTCATCCAGCATTTCATTCGCATGGTGGCGGCTCGCTTTGCGCAGTTCCTGCCGATTCTGCATGCCTAAAATCCTTAGTTCGTCTGCGTCGGCGTTCCCCAAGTCCTTTGAGGCAGGCAACCTTTCGACGACAAATGCGCTCACGTCACATACGTGCTGCGGAACAAATACGTCATGCAGTCCGCCAGGCGTCTCGTGACGAATGCGCCATCAGCCCCCGATAGCTGTGGTGCGGCGGGATTGGGGCTTGGATTCCAAGCATCTGCTGGTAGGCTGCCAGCATGTCAGAACGCATCACAGTCAGTCCCGATGTCTGCAACGGAAAGCCGGTGGTCTCCGGCACGCGGGTCACGGTGCAGACGGTGCTGGAGTTTCTGGCCGCCGGCGATTCGGTTGAGGATGTGCTGGCCGAATATCCGTCGCTGCGCCCCGAGGACGTGCGCGCCTGCCTGGATTACGCGTCGCGGCTGATGGGGAACCATTTCACGCTGCTGCCCGTGGCATGAAAGGGTTGCTCCTCGACGAGAACCTGCCCGCGCGGCTCACGTTCCAGCCAAGCCTGCCGGTGGTTTCCATGTCGGTGCTGGGAGCCAGCCCCAGCGACACTCAAGTCTGGGAATACGCGCGACGAGAGGAGTTGGTCATCGTGACGAAGGACGCGGATTTTTCCGGGCGCATCATCCTGCACACGCCGCCGCCCTGGGTAGTGCATCTGCGCTTCGGCAACCTGCGCCGCCGGGAGTTTCACGCGCTACTGGCCAAGGTGTGGCCGCAGGTCGAGGCGTTGCTGAAGACGCACAAGCTGGTGAATGTCCACGCTGACCGGGTGGAAGGCATCAGCTAAAAGCGAAGTGACGACCTGAACTCGTTCGAGCCGGATAATTGTCGAGAGGAGCATCCGATGTCCGTCAGGCATCCGTGACGATTGAGCCGCCAGCCGCCGAAGCGACTCCCGGGTTGGTCGCGTAGAAGGCTGCCGGTGCAATGGTCGCGCTGATTCCACTCGGGGCGGGCGGAGTCGGGCAACTTGGAAGTGGAGTCGGCGGAGCGCGCAAGGTTGTCCGTCTCCGTGAGCGCGACGGTCGCGAGGTTCTGGGAGTGACGGTCGCAATCTTCCGCCGCGACGAGCCAAGCTGACGAGTTGGAGAGTGTCCGCAGGAGCCTCGGAAATGAGTCTGCGCGGGCTGGTCGCGGCGGAAATTCCATTCTGCAAATCTGATACCGCCATCTGATACCGGTGGCCCTTTTTAGGGATGATTCCGGATGACTCAGGAAAAGACGGGCTTCAAGAAACCCCTTTAAACATTGGCTGGGATGACACCTGATGACTGGGGGAAATTCCGGTCTCGAATTAGAAGGCAGATGCTCTATCCAACTGAGCTACGAGCGCGACCACAGGCCAGTTTCAAGTGGCTGCCGCATCATGGACCAGCAGCTCACAGGCTTGCCACCCTGATTTTACCAGCGCCGGCCCAGCCGGGGACCATTCCACGAAAAGGCCTTGAAACACCTGGCGGGTGAACCTCGCCAACCGGGTGATGACAACGGTGAAGGGCGGGCTTGAATCGTGGCGTGGCAACATCCGTCTGCCCCTGTCCGTGAAACCTGCATTGCTCCTTTCCTTCGCGCTGTGTCTTTCCAGCCTCCTGTTTGCCCCGGCCACCGCCCGTGCGGCCGAGCCAGCCCGGCCTTTCGGCGGAAATGTCCAGTGGCGCGGCAGCCTCAACAACTCGCGCATCCAGTTTGAGCAAGGCAAGAAGGGCCGGGTGGCTTTCATCGGCGGCTCGATCACCGAGATGAACGGGTATCGGCCGATGGTGTGCGAGGCTTTGAAGCAACGGTTCCCGAAGACGGAGTTCACGTTCGTCGATGCCGGGATTTCCTCCACCTGTTCAACCACCGGGGCTTTTCGCCTCGAACAGGATGTGCTGGCCGGCGGCCCGGTGGACTTGTTCTTCATTGAGTTCGCGGTGAATGACGATCAGGACGCCCACCACGCCCGCGCGGAGTGCATGCGCGGACTCGAAGGCATCATCCGGCACGCGCGCCAGAGCAATCCGAACATGGACATCGTGGTCACCTACTTCGTGAACGAGGGGATGCTCAAGACGCTTCAGTCCGGCGGAACCCCGCTGACCATTGAGGCGCACGAGGCCGTCGCGCGTCATTACGCGGTGTCCACTATCAACCTCGCGAAGGAAGTGGCCGAGCAGATCACGGCCGGCACGCTGACGTGGAAACAATACGGCGGCGTGCATCCCGCGCCCTTTGGCAACGCCATCCCCACCCGCATGATTGAGGAGCTGTTTGACCGCGCCTGGAAAGGTGCAGCCGGCCAGGCCGACAAGCCAGCCCCTCACCCGCTGCCCTCGCCGCTGGACCCGCTCAACTACAGTGCCGGTCGGTTCATCGCCCCCGGCCTCGCGCAGATCAAAAGCGGGTGGACCCTCGGAGTGCCGGACTGGCCGGCGCTGGCGGGCAGCAAGCGACCACGCTTCACAAGCCTGCCCATGCTCTCAGCAACCACCGCTGGAGCGGAGGCATCGCTCACTTTTGAGGGCACGGCTGTCGGCGCGTATGTCGTTGCCGGACCGGACGCGGGCATCGTGGAAGCCAGCATTGATGGCGGACCGTTTCGGCAGGTTGATCTCTTTCACGCCTACAGCAAGGGGCTGCATTATCCACGCACCGTGCTGCTGGCTGCCGAGCTGAAGCCCGGCAGGCACACCTTGACCCTGCGCATGGCCAAAGAGACCAAGAGCGCCGGAAACGCGATGCGGATCATCCAGTTCGTCGCGAACTGACGCGGCAGATCACGCCAGACGCGCCTTCACCCAGGCCACCACTGTCTCGACCATCGGCGCAGTGTAGTCACCGGCGAAGACATGGTTCGAGCCTTGCAGCGCGACGAATTTCACATCGTTGCCCGCGCGGATGAGAATGTCCTTTGAGTCCTGGATGGGCACCACGTCGTCCTCCGTGCCGTGGATCAGCAGCCAAGGGACTTTGATTTTCGGTGCGGCGTCGAGCACCGTGCCAATCTGGGTGAGATCGTCCATGTAGGCCTGGGAGAGCGGGCACTGCTCGTCGTCCCACATGAAACCCGCGCCGGGCTTCACCATGCCGAACTCCCGTTGGGCAAAAGCTGCCGTGCGCACCATGCCCGCGAGCGACACAAGGCAACGGATGCGCGCGTCCTGGCTCGTGCGCAACACCCCCACCGCCCCGCCCATGCTGTGGCCGACGTAGCAGACTTTCCAGCCCGCGCAGGCATCCAGCACGGAGCCAAGGTCGGCAACTTCCTTCGAGATGGTGGCGTCGGTGAACCGGCCGCCGGACGCACCATTGCCGCTGAACGAGAGGCGCAGCACATTGCGGCCGGCGGCAGCGAGGGTGTTGGCCAGCGTCACGAGGAAAGGCCGGTCCTTGTTGCCGGTCACGCCGTGGCCGAGGATGACGAGGTTCTTCGAGTTGGCATCGCCCTGATGGAAGGTGTGGTCAATGCGCTCGCCGTGAGAATTTTTGATTTCGCCAAA
>CAIPBN010000562.1 GCA_903863315.1 uncultured Verrucomicrobiota bacterium
TCCACGCAGAGCCGCAACGGCTCGGAACTTGGTTCGGGCTGAATGGAATCCGTCCGCTGCGGAATACGACCAGTCGCACAGAATCTCCGTCGACCTTTAAGACCAAGCAGCCAAAGAGAGGGCTTCAAATTGGGACACAACCAAGTCCAGTGTCAGACGCGCAGGCCGGTCACTGGGCCACCACCTTCACTGCGGCGGTGGTCCGGTCATATTGGATGTAAGTGCCCGGCGGGAGGGGCGGCAGCCGTTTCATCAGCCCGGCGTGGACCAGATCCGCCAGCGTGTAGGGGTTCTGCTTGAACTGCTGTTGGTATTTTTTGATGGCCTCGCGGAGCGGTGTCAGGTCGACCGCCTGAATCGCCGTCGCCTGCGCGGGCGTTACCACCGGAGGCGGGCGCTCCGGACCGGGGTCCGGCTTGACCGAGGAGGTCACGGGGGCGGCCTCCGCTCCTTCCGCCACCGGCTTCGGCTTGCGGCAACCACCCGATAACACTGCGACAACAAACAAGCTGGTGGCCAGCCACGACCGGCCCGAGCCAAATTGCCGAAAGACCAGCGCCAGCATGCCTCGCCGACGGGAATCGGCAGGTCCCGGTTGATGATTTGCCCAGATGTTCATTCGGAATGGAAAATGGCTGTTGATGGCTTCAATAGCGGGCATGAGCCGGGGCGTAAAGCACATCTTCGCCTTCAAGTTGACACGACGACGGCGATCCGTGGCGCCGGCCTCCGGCGGGTCGAGACCGGAGGCTGTCAGGCGTGGGTCCAAATGCGCCCGCCATCAGGGCTGGAGAACTTCCCGCTTCCCTTCCCGCCTCCCTTTGCCAAGCTCACCCCCACTATGACCCGCTGGAATTACTCCGCCCCCCGTGTCGGCGATTTGCAGTCGCCATCTGTGACGCCACTCACGCCCGCCGGCAACTGGAAGTCGCCGGCACGCCTGCCAGCCCTGCTCCTCCTGCTCGCGCTGCTGTGCGCCGCTGTTACTTCCACCCGCGCCGCCGCGCCCTTCGAGCTGAAGGACGGCGACCGCGTCATCTTCCTGGGCGACACGCTCATCGAGCGCGAGCAGACTTACGGGTGGATCGAGCTGATGCTCACCACGCGCTTCCCGGACCGCAACGTCACCTTCCGCAATCTCGGCTGGAGCGCGGACCTGCCGGATGGCGAGTCGCGCCTGGGCCTCTCGCTCGCACAAGCGGGCGTCGAGCCGGCGGGCGAAGCTTGGAAGCTGCTCCAGAAACAAATCGAGGAGACCAAGCCGACGGTGGCCTTCATCGGCTACGGCATGGCGGCGTCCTTCGACGGCGCGGCGGGGCTGCCGAAGTTCAAGGCGGACTACGAGCGGCTGCTGGACACGATTGAGAAGCTGTCGCCGGGCTGCCGGTTGGTGCTGCTGTCGCCCATCAAGCACGAGAAGTTGCCCGCGCCGCTGCCGGACCCGGCGAAGCACAATGAGCAACTCGACCTCTACACGAAGGCCATAGGGGAGATTGCTACGGCGCGGAAAGGCGCCTTTGTGTCCATGAGCCTACAATTCGAGACAATGGCTCGCCCTCTCTTCAATCAAGCCGCGTCGCAGGTGAAATTAACAGAGAACGGCATTCACCTCAGCGCACAGGGTTACGAGATGGCAGCGCTAACACTGACAGTTCGACTTGGAATGACGCGGCCTGGTGGAGACGAAACTTGGTCGCGAACCCCCACCGGCGAAACCCTCCGCCAAGTCATCCTCCGCAAAAACGAGTTCTTCTTCCACCGCTCGCGCCCGGCGAACATGGCTTACATCTTCGGCTTCCGGAAACGCGAACAGGGCAAGAACGCCGTCGAGATGCCGCAGTTCGACCCGCTCATCGCCGCCGAGGAGAAGAAGATTCGCGAGCTGTGCAAGCACTTGAACGACGCGAACTTCAAGCCCGGCCCCGAACTCCAGCCCGCCGCGTTGCTCGGCAAGGCCGCCGCCGCCAAGCACACGCCGCAACCCACGCCCGAGTTCACCGTCGCCGACGGCCTCGAAGTCACGCTCTGGGCCGAGAACCCGCACCTCGCCAAGCCCATCCAAATCAACTTCGACCCGCAGGGCCGGCTCTGGGTCGCCAGCAGCGAGGTCTATCCGCAAATCGAACCCGGCCAGGCCGCGCACGACAAAATCGTCGTCCTCGAAGACACCAAGGGCGCGGGCAAGGCTGACAAGGCCACCGTCTTCGCCGACAACATGCTCATTCCCACCGGCCTCGCCCCCGGCGACGGCGGCGTGTATGTCGCGCAGAGCACCGAGCTGCTGCACTTGAAGGACACCGACGGCGACGGCAAGGCCGACGTGCGCCGCATCGTCCTCTCCAGCTTCGGCACCGAGGACACGCACCACAACTTGCACACGCTCCGCTGGGGCCCGGACGGCCGCCTCTGGATGAACCAGTCCATTTACACCCGCAGCGAGGTCGAGACGCCCCACGGCGTCGTGCGTCTGCGCAGCGGTGGCATCATGCGCTTCGAGCCGGCGTCGCAGAAGCTGGAGGTCATCTTCAAGGGCTGGGTCAACGCGTGGGGCCACCAGTTCGACGAGTTCGGCCAGAGCTTCGTGACCGACGGCGCGGGCGGCGGCGGCATCAACTGGGGCCTGCCCGGCGCGATGTATCAAACCTACGCGCGGGCGCGGCGCATCCTCCCGAGCGTCAGCCCCGGCGGCTACCCGAAGTTCGCCAGCCTCGAAATCATCCGCAGCACGCACTTCCCCGCCGACTGGCAGGGCCGCGTGGTGACGTGCGACTTCCGCGCGAACCGCGTGACTTCGTTCAGCATCACCGAGCAGGGCGCGGGCTACATCACCAAGCAGGAGGCCGACATCTGCCGCACCTCGAACAACACCTTCCGCCCGATTGACGTGAAGCTCGGCCCGGACGGCGCGCTCTACATCGCCGACTGGAGCAACCCCATCATCAACCACGGCGAAGTGGACTTCCGCGACCCGCGCCGCGACCGCGAGCACGGGCGCATCTGGCGGGTGAGTGTGAAGGGGAAGGCGGGCTTGAAGAACCCCGCGCTCGCCAAAGCCACCACCACGACGCTGTTGAACGAACTGCTCTCGCCCAACCACTTCACCTCCTCCCAAGCCACCCGCCTGCTGGTGGAGAAAGGCTCCGCCGCCGTCGCGCCTGAGCTGAAGACATGGACCGCGAAGCTCAAGACCGAGAAGGAACAGCTCGCCGCGCTCTGGATTCACCAGTCCTTGAATGTGCCTGCGCCGGAGTTGCTCACCCAGTTGCTCGGCGCACAGGACGGCCGCATCCGCGCCGCTGCGGTGCGCGCATTGAGCTTCGTCACCAGCCGGCCCGCCCAGCCCGTGCGCGTCGCGGACGCTAACGGCACCGTCAGCACCTACCTCGCGGACACCGGCGCAGCCCTCGCGGAGAGCGACACCGTTGCGCGCCTTGCCAAACTCGTCACCGACCCGCACCCGCGCGTCCGCATGGAGGCCGTGCGAGCGCTGGCGAAGTTCCCGTCCGCCAAGTCCGCCGAGCTGGTGCTCTCCGCCGTGAACACCATCGGGGCCGACACCTTCCTCGACTACGCGGTGTGGCTCTCCATCAACGAGCTGGCGCAGCCCTTCCTCGCCGCGCTGGAGTCCGGCGCGTGGTCCCCCGACTCGCCCGCGAAGCAGCAGCAGCTTGAGTTCGCCATGAAGGCGCTCGACCCCGCGCTCGCGTCGTCGAGCGTCGCGAAGATTCTCGCCGCCAAGCCGCTGACCAAGGACGGCTCCGGCCCCTGGATTGAACTCATCGGCGCGGCCGGCGGCCCGGCGGAAATCAACCGCCTTTGGGAGCAGGTCGTGCAGCGGGACTTCACCGACGCCGCGCTCAACCGCGCGCTCGCCGCGCTCACCTCCGCCGCGCGCCTGCGCAACGTGAAACCCGCCGGGGACAGCGCGCGCGGTCTCGCGTTGCTCTCCTACGCCAACCTCACCACCCGCGTCGCCTACGTAAACCTGCTCGGCGCGTGGAAGAATCCCGGCGCGGCCTTTGCCGAGATGATCAAGGCCGCCAGCACGGAAAACACGCCCGCCGAGGTCCGCACCGCGCTCTTCGCCGCGTTCCGCGAGCTGGGCGCGATTCCGCCCGTGCTGGGCGCGCTCCAGCCGCTCACCGCGAAGACGTCACCGGTGTTCGTGCGCCGTGCCGCCGCCGTCACGCTCGCGTCGCTCCAGCCTGCGAAGTTCGCCGACCTCGCGCTCGACGAACTGGCCGAGACCAAGACCGAGGCCGAGGCGCTCGACCTCTGGCGCGGCGTGCTCGCCACCAAGGGCGCGGCGAAGTCGTTTGGCGAGAAGGTCGGCAGCCGCACCGCGCTGCCTCCGCACGTGGCCAGCGCCGGCCTCCGCGCCGCCCGCGAAGGCGCGCAGCCGGACCCCACGCTCGTCGCCTCGCTCACCAAGCTCGCGAACATCACCGCGCTTTCCCCCGATAAGCTCACGCCCGCGAAGCTGAAGGAGCTGGCCGACCTCGCCTTGAAATCCGGCGACCCCGCGCGTGGCGAACGCGTCTATCGCCGCGCGGAACTCGGCTGCGTCCTCTGCCACAGCATCGGCGGCGTCGGCGGCAAGGTCGGCCCGGACATGACCAGCCTTGGCGCGGCGGCCCCGGCGGATTACCTCGTCGAGTCCGTGCTGCTGCCCAACGCGAAGATCAAGGAAGGCTTCCATGGCATCAACGTCGAGACCAAAGACGACCTTGAATATAGCGGCATACTCGTGCGCGAGACCGGTCAGGAAGTCGTCCTCCGCAACGCGCAGAACCAGGAAGTCAGCGTCGCGAAGTCAAACATCCGCAAGCGCGCCAACGCCTCGCAGTCGCTCATGCCTGCCGGCCTGCTCGACACGTTGCCAGAATCCGACCGCAACGACCTCGTCGCCTTCCTCAGCCGGCTCGGCAAGGCCGGTGACTACGACGCCAGCAA
>CAIPBN010000563.1 GCA_903863315.1 uncultured Verrucomicrobiota bacterium
ACCAACCCCAGAACCACGCGGCCCAGAGCAGACCCGGCAGGCTGTAGAGCACGAACATCCAGCGCCAGCCAATCTCCACCACGAGCCAGCCCGTGAGCGCTGCGCCCACCGCGCCGCCCACGGACATAAAGCTGCCGAGCGCGCCAGTGGCAAACGCTTGTCCGGTCTTGGGAAACCACTTTGCCACGACGCCGGTGCAGATGGGAAACAGACCGCCCTGCGAAACGCCCTTCACCACGCGCATCGCTAGGACGTTTACAAAGCCGCCCAGCGCCGTCGCCGCCGTGGCGATGGACCACACGATGGCAAACGCCGGCAACGCCCGCCGCGCGCCGAACCGTTGCCCGACCCACGCGCCGGGAATTTGGCAGACGGAATATGAGATGAAGAACGCGCTCATCAGCCAGCCGGACTGCTCCTTCGTGAGGCCGAGGTCGCCCCGCACCGTGCTCTCCGCGACGGCAATGGCGTTGCGGCTCACGTAGGACAGCGCGGCGGCGGCGCACAAGCCTGCGAGCACGACGAAGCGGATGTTCGTCGGCGCGGCGTTAGCGGGAGACGGATTCATTTCTCCAAGCCGAGCAACTTGAGGCTATCCCGCTGAATCAGCGCCTCGATTTGGTTCACGTCGAGGCGCGGCAGCTTCGTGCCTTCGAGCATGTCGTTGAGCGCGCGCAGGCCGGCGATGCTGGCGTTGACGGTCGTGAACGGGTAGTCGGTGCCGAAGAGGAGCTTGGGCCAGACGCCGTATTCCTGCGCGAGCATCAGGCTGTGGTAGAGCTGGAAGGGCCGGTAGTGCAGCGCGCTCACGTCGGCAAAGACGTTGTCGTGCTTGCGGATGGTGACGAGGCACTCGGCTTCGTAGGGATGGCCGAGGTGCGCGAGAATGATTTTCACGCCGGGGAATTTCAGCGCAACCGGCTCAATGAGGCGCGGCAGCGTGAAGGCCAGCGGCGCTTGCGCGATGAACGTCGTGCCCGCATGCAGCAGCACCGGCAACGCGTGCTGCTCGGCGTAGCGCCAGAGCGGGTCGAGCCGCGCGTCATCCATGCTGAAGCCAGCATACATGGGCAAGAGCTTGATGCCACGCAGGCCGAGTTCCTCACGGCCCGCGCGCAGTTCGCGCTCCCAGCCGTCCTGCGTCGGGTCCACGGAGAGGAAGCCGATGAGCCGGTCCGGGTGCGCGGCCACGTAGTCCGCCACGAGCCGGTCGTCCACCCACACACCGCTCAGGCGCGCCTTGCCGCCGAAGACGATGGTGCGCGTGTCCGGCGGCGCGCTGGCCGCGTAGTCCTCGAACCGCACGCGCAAGTCCACCGGCTGCCCGCCGCGCGCCCGCTGCGCCTGCCGGATGAAGTCGGCGGAGAAATCCTCGGGGAAGCGCCAGCAGTGGGAGTGGACGTCAATAGTCATGGTGAACGGAACCATGAGTGGACACGAATGCGCACGCAGGAATTCGCCGCAGGCCTGAACTTCCTGAGATGTCTGCCGCCGGGTTGACACCTTGTGAGCCATGATTACAGTCGTGCGTATGACACTTCTACAGACGCGTGTGGATGAGAAGACGGCGCGCAATTTCGCGCGAGTGGCAAAGGTGCGCGGGCACACGCCCTACAGCCTGCTTCAAGAGTTGGTGAAGGACGCAGCCGCCCCGAAGCCGCGCACGTGGAAGATGCGGGCCGAGTGGCGCGACAGTCAGGGCATGAAGCCCGTGCCCTACGGGATTGTCGCCAGGCAGCGGGAGGAGAGCGGCGAGCGATGACCTACGCCGACTCCAGTTTCATCATCGCGTGCTACGTCCCGGATGCGAATTCGCCGCTCGCGGACCAGTTCAACGCGAACAATCCCCGCCTGCCTTTCACCTTCCTCCACTGGCCGGAAGTCGCCAAGGCACTATGGACCAGCCACGCGGCGAAAGCGGAAACCGTCTGGGATGAAATCAAGGGCGACCTCGCCGACGGACAGACCCTCTACCGGCTGCGGCTTGACGCCGACGCTGTTGCCCAGCGCGCCGCCGGGCTTATGCGCCACTACGCGCAGCGCTGGCCTAAGCTCCGCGCGATTGACGTGATGCACGTCAGCGCCGCCGTCGAGTGCCATGCGAAAACCTTTCTCTCCTTCGACACGCGCAGCTACCAGCGCGTCC
>CAIPBN010000564.1 GCA_903863315.1 uncultured Verrucomicrobiota bacterium
GCACCGGCGCGCCGGGCTTCGCGGCCGACAATCAGAACTGGGCGTTGCGCGTGCGCGAGCAGCGGGGCAAGGCCTGCGTGAGCTTCCTGTTTGCCACCGCGCCCGCCAGCGGCATCCCGAAGAACGACCGGCACTGGCATCGCTGGACGACGACCGACGGCTTCGCTGCCAAGTCCGGCTGGCATCACATCGCCGCGAGCTATCGCTTCGGCGAGCCGGCCTCGGTGCGCGGCTGGATGGACGGCAAGCCACTCCCCGGCGCGTGGGACATGGGCGGAGCCACGAGCGAAGCGCCGGTCGTGGACAACGACGCGGTCTGGATTGGTTCCTCGAACGGTGGTTCACCGGCCAACAGCTTTCGCGGCACGCTGGACGCGGTGGCGGTGCATCGCGGCGCGTTGCCCGACGACGTGCTGAAGCAGCGCTTCCGTCGCACGGGCGAGGGCGTCGCGGTCAAGCCCGTCAAGGAAGTCCCCCCCGAACTGGGCGCGTTGCTGCCGGGCCAGGTGCGCGTGACTTTCCATGAGAAGATGCCGGCCAACGACCGTTGGCTGAACGACGGCGATGCCTGGCCGGCCGAGACGGCGCGCTGGACCGGGGAGAGTTTTCTCCTGCCGCGCCTGCCGGTGCGCTACGACGACTGGGGCATTCGCGAGGCTTGGAAAGGCCCGCTGCTCGTGCGCCTTGCGGCGGACGTGACGCTGCCGCCGGGGAAGCAACGCTTCGTGATGCGCGCGCGGGCCTTGGGCCGGCTGTGGGTGAATGGCGTGGTCGTCGCGCGCACGGCGGGCATGACCAAGTCGCCGCCCGATGGCGAGGAAGCGATGACCCCTGTGACGCAACCGCCGTTGCCCGGCGTGCGTCCGGCCGCGTATTGGCAGCAGGAGGTTTTCGGCGAGGCGGAGATTCCCGCCGATGGCAAGTGCCGCGTGGTGCTGGAGACGGTCGTGGGCGGCCCGCGTTTGCGTGCGGAGACCAGCGAGTTGTGCGCGGCGGTGCAGACGGCGGACGGCAAGGGCTTCCTCGTGCTGCAACCAGCCGGCACCACCACTCCGCTGCCGCTGACAGATGCCGCCATCGAGCCGGTGCTGGCGCAGATTGAGCGTGCTTTGGCCCGCCACGACGACGCCACGCGCCGCACTGCAGCCGCGAGCCAGGCACCGTTCTGGCAGCAACGGCACGAGCTGGCGCGGCAGTGGGCGCGGCAGCAACCCGCGCCGGTTGTGCCCAAGGGGGCCAGCCATCCGGTTGACGCGTTTCTGTCGGACAAGATCCAAAAGGCCCTGGCCGACTCCGCGAAGACGTCACCCGAGACGGCGAAGCAATTTCACAGCACCGTGCTCCCGCTGCTCCGCGACGAGTGCTTCCGCTGCCACGGCGAAAAGGAAAAGGGCGGCCTGCGCCTCAACAGCCGCGCCGCCGCGCTCAAGGCCGGTGAATCGGAAAAGCCCGCCGTGGTCCCGGGCGATGTCGCAGCCAGTGAACTGATTCGCCGGCTGCGCACCAAGGACGAGAGCGAGCGCATGCCGCCGAAGGGCGAGGGCTTGAAGCCGGAGCAAATCGCCGTGCTGGAGGACTGGGTGAAGCACGGCGCGCTCTGGCCGGCCCCGCCGCTCGCGCCGTCTGAAGTTGCCGCTTCCGCACCGCTCGATGACGCGGCCTTCCTGCGCCGGCTCGCGCTCGACACCGTGGGCGTGCAGCCCGGCGAGGCGGAGTTGCGCGCGTTTCTCGCCGACCGCTCGACGGACAAGCGCCAGCGCGCCATTGATCGCCTGCTCGCCGACGAGCGCTGGGCCGACCACTGGATGGGCTACTGGCTTGATTTGCTGGCCGAAAACCCCGCGCTCATCAACGCCACGCTCAACAGCACCGGGCCGTTCCGCTGGTTCCTGCACGACGCGCTCCGCGACAACCAGCCGCTGGACCGGCTCGTGAGCGAGTTGATTCTGCTGCGTGGCAGCCCGCACACGGGCGGCAGCGCGGGCTTCGGCCTGGCGGGCGAGAACGACGCGACCTTCGCCACCAAGGGGCAGATTGTTGCCAGCGCTTTTCTCGGCATCGAACTCCAGTGCGCCCGCTGCCATGACTCGCCGTATCACAGCACCAAGCAGCGCGACCTCTACGCGCTCGCCGCGATGTTCGAGCGCAAGACCGTCACCGTGCCCAAGACCAGCATGGTCCCGGCGGCGTTCTTCGAGAAGAAGGTCCGCGAGCCGCTCATCAAGGCCACGTTGAAGCCCGGTGAGCC
>CAIPBN010000565.1 GCA_903863315.1 uncultured Verrucomicrobiota bacterium
ACTTGCCACGCTCGGCGGCATCGGCGTCGAACTCGATCTTGCTCAACTGGAACGAAGCAACCTCGCTGCCGAGCGAATCCATCTTGAACTTGTCCGGGAACAACGTGACGACGTCGTAGTCTTTCAAATAAATGACCGTGCGCGTGTGGCTGACGATGGCGCTGGCGTCGCTGGCGAGGAAGTGTTCGCCCTCGCCGACTCCGACAATCAGCGGCGAACCACGCCGCGCGCCCACCATGACACCAGGGTGATCCGTGCAGATGACACCGATGCCGTAGGTGCCGATGACCTCGCGCAGGGCGTTCATCACGGCTTGGGCCAGCGGGTGGGTGCCTTCGCCTGTCCATGCCCCCTTGCCGGCGTTCACCACCGCTTCGTAGTGGTGGCCGATGAGGTGTGCGAGCACCTCGGTGTCGGTCGCCGACTTGAAGGTGTCGCCGCCTTTGAGGAAACGGTCTTTCAGCGAGTCGAAGTTCTCGATGACACCGTTGTGGACCACGGCGATTTTGCCGGACTGGTCGAGGTGCGGGTGGGAATTCTCGTCCGTGGGCGGGCCATGTGTGGCCCAGCGCGTGTGGCCCATCCCGACCTGTCCGTAAATGGGATTGGCCTGCACCAGCTTCGCGAGCCCCTCGTCAATCTTGCCCTTCTTCTTGCGCGTGCCCAGCTCCCGGTTCTGCAGCACGGCGACCCCGGCGGAGTCGTAGCCACGGTATTCCAGACGGCGCAAACCTTCGATGAGGATGGGGGTGGCCTGCTGTTTTCCGATGTAACCAATGATGCCGCACATAGGGATGGAACTGGGAAAATTGGGTTGATGCTTGCGCTGACGCTGAAAAAAAGGTTAAAGGAGCACTCAATATAACCGCAAGAAAGGATTTGATTATGGCTGCACCACGCCGCATGGCCCCCCACGTTCCGAATGTCCTCGCTGTCGTCATGGGTGGCGGGCAGGGCACGCGCCTCTGGCCCCTCACCCAGGATCGCTCCAAGCCGGCCGTCCCGCTCGCGGGCAAATACCGCATCGTGGACATCCCGATCTCGAACTGCATCAACTCCGGCTACCGCCGTGTGTATCTGCTCACGCAGTTCAACACCGCCTCGCTCCACCGACACATCAGCCAGAGCTACAAGTTCGACCACTTCAGCGGCGGCTTCGTGGAACTGCTCGCCGCCGAGCAGACCATGCACAGCACCTCCTGGTATCAGGGCACGGCCGACGCGGTGCGCAAGAACCTCACCCACCTGCTGAACCACGACTGGGAATACTGCCTCATCCTCAGCGGCGACCAGCTCTACCGGATGGACTTCCGCCGCATCATCGCCCAGCACGCGGAATCGCAGGCGGATTTGACCATCGCCACGATTCCCGTTCCCCGCGACAGCGCGCAGGCGCTCGGCATCCTTCAGATCAACAATGACCGCCGTATCGTGCGTTTCGTGGAGAAGCCCAAGGACTCTGGCGTGCTCGACACGCTGCGCATCCCCCGCGAGTCCTACGAAAACCTCGACATCGAGGGTGATGAGGACTTTTACCTCGCTTCGATGGGCATCTACGTGTTCAACTGGTCAGTCTTGGTGAAGCTGCTCGACAACGATTTCACCGACTTCGGCAAGCGCATCATCCCTGGCGCCATCACCACCCATCGCGTCTTCAGCTACATCTATCAGGGCTACTGGGAGGACATCGGCACCATCAAGAGCTTCTTCGAGGCGAACCTCGATGGCGCGGAAGAGCTACCCAAGTTCAACTTCTTCGACATGAGCGCGCCGATCTACACGCGGCCGCGTTTCCTCCCCGGCAGCAAGATCAACGGGGCGAGCATTGACCATGGCATCGTCTCGGACGGCTGCATCATCAGCCACGCGCACATCAGCCACTCTGTCATCGGCATCCGCAGCTTTGTGGGCATCGGCACGAACCTCCACCGCGTCATCATGATGGGCGCGGACTACTACGAGTCCCAGGCCAGCATGCTGGAAAACCTCAACGCCGGTCGCCCCCGCATGGGCATCGGCCAGCACTGCCGCATTGAGAACACGATCTTGGACAAGAACGCGCGCATCGGGGACAACTGCGTCATCTCCCCCGCCGGCAAGCCGGAGAACTTCGACGGTCCGAACTACGTCATCCGCGACGGCATCGTCATCATCCCCAAGAACGGCATCATCCCCCACGGCACGACGATTTGATTGCACCGCCGCGGGCACATGTGCCCACAACCGCTGACACGGAGCGGCTGCATGGGAACCCTCTTCAGGCGCGCGGCAACAGTGTTAACCTTTGCCACGGCAGGACCGGCAAATCTTCCGGGCGGTGCGCGACCACGACCAGCGAGACTTGACCATTCCCCAGCGTGGCCAGTTCCCGGCGCATCAGGGCGATGGACTCGGTGTCCAGCCCATCCAGGGGTTCGTCGAGCAGCAGCACCTTGGGCGCATGCACCAGCGCGCGGGCGAGCAGCACCCGCCGGCGCTGGCCGTAGGAAAGCCGGAGGAAGTTCTGCTCCGCCAGCGAGCCCAGGCAGGCCTGCGCCAGCATTGCCCGCACCCGCGCCCACTGCGCGACGGTGACCTCATCCAGCAATCCGACGCTGGCAAAAAAGCCAGAGGCGACGACTTGCGCGACGGTCAGATCCTCGCGATACGCGGTCTGCAAGTCGGGGCCCACGTAGCCAACTTGCGCGCGGATTTCCCAGAGCGTGTGTCGCCGCGCCTCGTTGAAGCGCTCGATCGTTCCGCCCACCGCCGGATGCTGCTCGCCCAGCAGCAGCTTGAGCAAAGTGCTCTTGCCCGCGCCATTGGGACCGGTGATGGCCCAGTGCTCGCCTAGGCGCATTTCCCAGTTCACGCGGTGCAACACTGGCACGCGATCCAGATACACGCTGGCGTTGCGCAGGCGGAAGAGGAAGGCGCTGTCAGCAGGCAAAGACGAACTTCCAACGTTCAACTGCCGACGTTCAACTGCCGACGAGTGAGTGCTCTGAGTTGAACGTTGAACGTTGAATGTTGGGCGATGAATGTTTTCCTGTATTCCTCTCCGGCTTCTTTGCTGGGTTGCGCCCGACTCCACCACCCGTCCCGCCTCCAGCACGAGCTTGCGGCGCAGCGCGGGGATTAGTTCGTCGGTGCGATGCGTGGCGCAGAGCAGGCTGGTGCCGGCGGCGGCGGCGCGCTGCACGGCGGCCAGCAGCGTCGCGCGCATGGCGGGGTCCAGCCCGTCCGTGAACTCATCGAGGAGCAGCACGCGGGGTTTGCCCAGCAAGGCCCGGGCGATGAGCACGCGGCGGAATTCGCCCTGGGACAACGTCTGCACATCCCGCCGCAGCAGGGGTGTCAGGCCGAGTTCGCGCGCCATGGCCCGGGCGGCGGCGCGTTGCTCCGCCGTGAGCCGCCGGTAGAGATAGTCGGTTTGGTGAAAGCCGGTGAGCAGCACATCCCACACGGTGCGCACCCACTCCATGTTCAGGTAGCGCTCCTGTTGCTCGGGAGAGACAAAGGCCACCTGCTCGCGCACCCCGACTGCGCTGTGGGACAACTCGCCGTCCAGTCCGTAAATCCGACGCCCACCATCAACGGGATCAGGTGCCAGCTCACCGGCCACCAGCCGCAGGAATGTGCTTTTGCCCGAACCGTTCGCCCCTTGCACCGCCCAGCACTCGCCGGGCCGCCAGCGCCAGTTCAAGCCATGCAGAATGCGCCTGCCCCCGAGGGACACACTCACGTTGTCGAGTTGGACAATGGGCAGTTGCGGCATGGTTTTGCGAAGATGGGGACGCGCGGTCGGACGCAGGACCGTCCTAAAACCTAGAGCACTTATGCCCTTGGCAACTCGATCTCGATGCCCACGTTTTTCCGAATGTCGTCGTAGGTCGCCTGCATCAGCGCGCGGTCTTCGGGGCGAAGGACTTGCGGGTCGGGCCGCCAGTGGAGCGGGCAGAGGTCGGTGGTCCAAGCCTGGCCGCGCGCGAGCATTTCTTGCTTGATGACCTCGTTCATCACGGCGCTGCTGCCGTGGCAGTCGTGCTTGTTCTCCAGCATCCACTTGCGCGGCGAATACTTCCCGGCGGTGGCGATGAAGTCCATGAGCTGTGCGCCCAGGTTGTCGTCGGTCAGGAAGCGGCCGGTGTGCTCGTTGATGAAAACCCGCGAGCCAACCTCGGCGTCCTTGAACATGCCCGAGGGCGTGTTCGCGAACATGGCCTCGACGATGGCGATGCAGGAGCCTTCGCGCTTGGACATGATGAGGTTCACCTTCGCGCGGGCCATGCAGTCGAAGACCACGTCGTCCGGCGCGTTCTCCTTCAACTCGAAGCGGTCGGCCACGCCGTAAGCGGCGGCCTCGGCGAGCAGGACTTCGCGCGTGCGCTTGTCGTTGTGCTGGCCGATGCAGACGACCTTCACCGTGCGCGGCATGTCGCGCAGCGCCTTGAAGAGGGCGAAGTGGCGTTTGTATTTGCCGAAGTTCGCCAGCATCACGATGTCGAGGTCCTTCTTCTCAAAGGGAACCTGCGGATAGACCGCCGGGTTCACCCAGTGCGAGCAGTAGCGCGGGATGACGACGTGGCGCGGCGACTGGCGGGGCAGGGTGTCGAGGTCGTGCGGGTCGCTGACGCAGGCGAAGACGGGGTCGTTGCCGGGCCAGATGCTGGGCAGGTAGTAGTTGATCAGGCCGTGCGGCGTCGCCCACACAGGATGGACGATCAGCATGTAGCGCTTGGCAAAAGCCTCCAGCTTGTCGCGGTAGTGATGGACGAAGCGCGCCCAGCGGTGCTCGAAGGCGATGTAGCAGACACCCTTCTCACGCTCGCTGACGTAGGGTTTCAGCGGGACGAAGTAGTCGATGACCTTTTTCTTCATCGAGGACGGCTCGAACTCGGTGAAGTCCACGGGGCGATTGCCCAGCAATTGGATGCGTTCGGCGATGCGGGCCTCGACCTTGAGGAGTTGGTCCATGCTCGCCGCCAGCCGCGCGGCGGCGCAGAGGCGAACGACGCTGCGGGCGATGGCCTGCGGGTCGCCAGCCGGCGGCGTCTTGTCCTTGAGCAGTTCGACTTCGCAAAGGACGGAACGGACAGTGTTGTGATAGCGGAGCGTGTCTTCCGCTTCGATTTTCAGGCGCTGGACGAAGGACATCGGCGGAAGAGTGCGGCGGCGAACGGCGGCGTTCAATCCGCTTTCTTCTTCCGTCGCAGTTTCGCAAAGGGCCGGTGCTTCTCGTGAAGCCGGTCGTCCGGGCTGAAGACGATGAGATTGCCGTCCGCCGGAATGCGCATTGGACGCGACCAGCCGCCGCGCGTGAGCGCGTAGGGGAAGTAGCCGTGCGCGGCGATTTGCGCGAAGAGCGTCTCACGGCTGGAGCCGACCTCCTCCAGCATTTCGCCCCGAACTTCGACCAGCAAGAGTGGCCGCAGGGTGCGGAGGGTCTCCGCCATGCCGCGCAGGACGAACGGCTCGTGCCCCTCGACATCGATCTTGAGCACGTCCAGCCGCGTCACGCCGTGCTCGCGCAGATAAGCGTCGAGCGTGGTGCAGTCCACGCGCTCGGTGGGACGGTCGGCGCGGTAAACCAAGGCCACGGAACCCGTTCCCCCGTTGTCCTCGGCCCCGAGGTTGATTTCCATCGTGCCCGCGCGGTCGGTGACGATGAGCCGTTCGGGGACGACGTTCTGGAGCTGGTTCCGCTCAATGTTGGCGCGCAGGTCGGCGTGCTGTTCGGACACGGGCTCGAAGGCGTGGACCTTGCCGCCCTGGCCGACGATCGGCGCGGCCAGCAACGTGTAGTAGCCCACGTTGGAGCCGACATCGAAGAAGACCATGCCGGGCTTGAGATAACGGCGGATGAACTTGGATTCCTTGCGTTCGTAGTTGGCGCCGTTCCACCAGATGGCGTTCTGCACCTCATCCCAGAGCTTGCAGTTGATGCGCATGCCCCGTGCCAGCCGGATGACCTGTTGCTTGCGGGAGCGCGCGAGCCAGCGCTCGAAGAGGAAGCCGGTGACGCGCCATTTGCCGCGGAAATAAGGCGTCTTGCGCGAGAGGAAGCCGAGCGCGCCAAAGACAGGCCCTACCCGCTGCAATGTGCCGGACTCGGGAGGATGCTGCTTGGCAGTGGTGCTCATACGTGACTGGTCGCTAAACAGATGGTCGGGGCAATGAATTCAGAGTGTCAATTCAATCTCCTGATGCCGGGGGCGAGGGCATGAAGCTCCCACAGGGCTATCACGTCGCCCTGCTTTTGGCGGCGAAGTTCCTGCGTGGACCGCATTCGTGACTGGCAACTTCTGAGGCCGCCGCTAGATTCGCGGGCCGTTCAGTTGCGCCCGAGCCGAGCATGTCGAAAGCCACTTTCAACCCAGCCTTCCGCAGGCCCTGTGTGAGGGCCGGGTCATCAGGCTTCCGCCCGCGTGTCTAATCCAGGTCCCCATGCGGTGGTGTCCCCGCTGACCCTGTTGTTGCAGGTGAGCCTGCGACAATCTTGGCGACGGCTTTGCTCGGTGCGCGAGCAGTCGCACCTGCTGACCGCCATCATCGTGCTCTTCATCGGGGGCTACATCGTGCTGGCCTTTGGTTTGTTCCACCGTGGCCTGCGGTTCATCGGCGTGTTTCCCGGCATCGGGGAATTGCTCATCGAGCGGCTGCTGTTCCTGCTCTTCGCCTTCCTGTTCGTGCTGCTGCTCTTCAGCAATCTGGTCATCGGTTATTCCAATTTCTTCCGGAACCGGGAGACGGCGTTTCTGCTCACCTTGCCGGTGCCGGCGCAGACGGTGTTCCGCTGGAAGTTTGTGGAGTCCGCCGTGCTGGCTTCGTGGGCGTTTCTCTTTCTCATCGCGCCGCTGCTGGGGGCTTATGGCATGTGGCGGCAAGTCCCGTGGCACTTCTATGCGCTCACCGTCGTGCTGGTCGCCTTGTTCATCGTGCTGCCGGCGGTGTTCGGCACCTGGGCGGCCGTGAACCTCGCACGCTTTCTGGACCGCCGGGCCTTCCAGACCGCCGCCGTGATCGTGGCCGTGGGCATGTTCTTCGCGGTCAAATACTACCTGCGCCCCGAGCAGGTGGATGAGGAGTCCCTCGAAACCCGCGTGCTGGCCGTGCTGGACCGGCTGCTGGCCAAGACGCGCTTCGCACAGTTTCCCTTTCTCCCGAGCTACTGGCTTTCGGCCAGCGTCCAGAACTGGGCCGAAGGCGCGCGCGATTCGGCCGGCTTCTTCCTGCTCGTGCTGTTGAGCCACGTGCTGTTCTTCGGGGTGCTGGCCTTCACGCGCATGGGCAACCTGTTCTACGACGCCACGTCCGTGGTGCACAGCCGGGCCAGCGCCTTCGGCCAGTGGGAGTGGTTCCGGAACTGGCAGCAACAGCGCCGGCAGTTCCGCTATCCCACGGGCTTCATGGAGAACGCGTTCCGCCTGCTGCCGCTGCCCGCGGATGTGCGGGCGCTGATGGTGAAGGACGTGCGCATGTTCTGGCGCGACACCACGCAATGGGGCCAGTCGCTGATGCTCTTTGGGCTGCTGGGCGTTTACATCCTGAACCTGCGCCATTTCACCTCGCAGATCAGCAGCCCGTTCTGGCTGCACCTGATCTCCTACCTCAACCTCGCCGCCTGCTCGCTCAACCTCGCCACGCTCACCACGCGGTTCGTCTTTCCGCAGTTCTCCCTCGAAGGCAAGCGGCTCTGGATCGTGGGCCGCGCGCCGCTGGGCCTGCCGCGTGTGGTGCAGACCAAGTATCTCCTGGTCACCGGAGCCTCGCTCATTGTGACTTTGGGCATGATCGCGCTTTCCTGCCACATGCTGCAAATGCCCTGGGAGCGCACCGCCTACTTTGCCGGCGCCATCACCGTGATGACGCTTACGCTCAACGCGCTGGCGCTGGGCCTGGGCGTGCTTTATCCGAACCTCCGCGAGGACAACCCCAGCAAAATCGTCAGCGGTTTCGGCGGCACGCTCGCGCTGGTCCTGAGTTTCCTCTACATCGTCGCCAGCGTGTTGCTGCTGGCCTGGGGTTCGCCGTGGCGCTGGAACAACAAGCTGGGCGATCCGCCGATTCTGTTGTGCTTCACCGGCTTCGCAGTCCTTTCCATCGCCCTGGGCTACCTGCCATTGAAGTTCGCGCTGCGGAAACTGAAGGACTACGAGCATTGAGGATCGTGCGGGGTCCGTGGTGGGGCATCAGAAGAAATGGGCGTCGGGAGCATGGAGCCGCTTGCCTCCCGGAAAGCACGGCCTGGCAGCGCATCAGAGGGCTAGCAGATGACCTGAGATTTCCGCCCACGCGCGCATCACATCGCGCAACGACTCCAGATGGGCCAGTTGCACCGCTGCCCATTCGCGGCGGGCGGACAGCACGTCGTCGAGAGCCAGTTCGCCGGCGGCGTGTCGGGCCTCGACGGCCGCCAGCACGGTGATGGCGCGCGGCAGGATGTCGTCCTTCAAGGCCCGGCGATTCGCCAAGGCCGTGGTCAGTTCGGCGTGGGCGGTGTGAAGCCGCTTTTGCAGCTCGGCCTGCGTGGACCGGCTGCGGGCCTCGGCGGCAACGGCCTCCGCCCGCGCTTCGCGCACCCGGCCCTGGCCGGTGTTGAACCAAGGCAGTGGAATCCGGAATCCGAAGTCCAAGGTGTTCTGCCGGGTGGCTTCCAGCCGGCGATACAGCACTTCCGCCGTCACATCGGGAATCCGCTGCACCAGGGCCAGTTCAAGTCGGGCCGCATTGACCTTTTGCGCGGCTTGCGCCTCCAGCAGCTCGGGATGCTCGGCCAGCCGGACGGTCAAGGATTCCAACGTCGGCACTTCAAAGGTCGCTTCCAGATTGCCCGCCAGCGACGCAAGGCGCAGCTCCGTCGAGCCGAGGGTCGCAATCAACGCGCTGGCAGCCTGCCTCTGCAACGACCGGCTTCGCCGCACTTCCACCTCGGCGCGGGCCAGTTCCATTTCCGCGCGGGCCAGTTCTTCCGGCACAGCGTCCCCGGCCGTCAGCCGCGCCTTGATGAGCGCAATCGTCCGGGTGAAGTCCCCGGCAATCCGGGTCTGGATGCGGGCCGCCTGCTCTTGATAGAGCGCCGTCGCGAAAGCGGTGTGAACCCGTTTGCGCACCTCGCGCCGGACGACTTCGAGCTGCTGCGCGCGGACTTCCTGTTCCTGCAGTTCCGTCTGCCGGGCCTTCGCGACCTTGGAGCCTAATGGAACCGTCTGAGCGAACCCGACGACATACTGCCGGTCCCGCGCCGGGGTGTCCTTGAACGGAATCTGCTCGGCGCGCAGAACCACCTCGGGGTTGGGCCGGGTGCCAGCCTGCTGTGCGCGCCCGGCGGCGGCCTCGACCAGGGCGCGAGCCTCGGCGAGCTGCGGGTGATGCTGCTCGGCCAGCGCCAGCGCTTGTTCGAGAGTGAGGGCGTTGAGTTGGTTGGTTGTAGCTCCGACGCCGGGCAGGCCGGTCAGCAGCAGCAACGTGAGGAGATGAAGGATTGTCTTCATGGCTGTGGGTGCAATTGCGCCGGCCGTCCAAAGCGCAGGTAAAGCGCGGGGACGACCAGCATGTTCAGGAACATCGAGGTGAGCAGGCCGCCGAGGATGACGATGGCCATCGGTTTTTGAATTTCATTGCCGGGCTGGTCGCCGCTCAAGGCCAGCGGCACCAGGGCGAGGCCGGCGGCCAGTGCAGTCATCAGGATGGGCACGAGTCGCTCGCGCGCGCCGAGTGCCACGGCGGCCGCGAAGTCCGCGACGCCCTCGTGCTCCTGCAAGTGCCGGATGTGCGAGACGAGCATGATGCCGTTGCGCGTGGCGATGCCGAAGACGGTGATGAAGCCGATGACCGAGGCGACGCTCAACACGCCGCCCGAGAGCCACACGCCCGCCGCGCCGCCGATGAGCGCGAGCGGGAGGTTCAGCATGATGAGCCACGCGTCGCGCCACGAGCCGAAGGCTTGTTGCAGCAGGAAAAGCATCCCCGCGACCACCGCGCAGCCGACCAGCGTAAGCACGCGGTTGGCTTCTTCCGCCGCCTCGAACTGCCCGCCGAACTCGACGCGATAGCCGGACGCGGCGGCGAGCAACGGGGCGAGCCGCGCCCGCGCGTCGCTCACCACGGCGGTCACGTCGCGCCCGGCGGTGTTGCAGGAGATGACAATCTTCCGCTCGACGGACTCGCGGCTGATGGCGTTCGGTCCGGCGTCCTTGATGATGCGGGCCAGCGAGCCCAGCGGCACCCGCGCGCCCGCCGGCGTGTCCACGAGGAGGTGGGCGAACTCGTCGAGGCGAGGCGCCGGCGGTTTGTAACCGCCGTCGGTGGCGTTCGGGTAAGGTGACGCGGTTGAAGTGCTCCGGTTCGCGGACGGCGATTGCAAATCGCCGGCACGGGGCGTGGCCGCGCTCCGCTCCGCCTCCACCTTCACCACGAGGTCATACGCCGTCGGACCGGCAAGCACGCGGGACACCGTCACTCCGGTCACGGCGGCTTCGAGGTGGCGTGCGACTTCGCGGATGCTCAGGCCGTGACGGGCGAGCGCGGCCCGGTCGAAGACCACGCGCAGCACGGGCACTTCCATTTGTGGTTCGAGGTTCAGGTCCACCACGCCGGGCACGGCCTGCATCGCGTCGCGGGAGCGCGCGCCGAGTTCGCGCAGCTTGGCGAGGTCGGGGCCGAAAATTTTCACGGCGATGCTGGCCCGCGTGCCGGAGAGCATGTGGTCAATGCGATGCGAAATCGGCTGGCCGATGGTGATGTTCATGCCTGGCACGAGCACGAGGTCCGCGCGCAACGCGGCGAGGAACGCCTCCTTGCCGCGCGCGCCGGGCCGGAGCGTGACTTCCAGCTCGGTCGCCTCGACGCCTTGCCCGTGCTCGTCCAGCTCGCCGCGGCCGGTGCGCCGCGCGGTCGAGGTGACCTCGGGATGCTGGCGGATGGTCTGCTCGACGAGGCGCGCGAGCTGGTCCGATTCCGCGAGCGAAGTCCCGGGCAGCGTCACCGCGCTGATGGTGAGCGCGCCTTCGTTGAAGTCGGGAAGGAACGCGCGTCCGGCAAGCGCGAGCGCGGCAATCGCCCCGGCCAGCAGCAGCACGGCGGGGAAGGTCACCACCCACGGATGCCGCAGCGCCGGGGTGAGGAGGCGGGTGTAAGCCGCCTTGAGCCACGCGGCGAGGCGCGTCTCGTGACCGGCCTGCACGGCGCGGCTGGCCGGCAGCAGCGCGAGGCAGAGCGCGGGCGTGAGCGTGACGGCGACAAGCAGCGACGCCAGCAGCGCGACGAGATAGGCCACGCCGAGCGGTTGCAACAGCCGGCCCTCGACGCCCGTGAGGAAGAACACTGGCACAAACGCCAGCGCGATGATGAGCGTGGCGAAGACGATGGAGCCACGAATCTCGGTGCTGGCGGAGAGGACGACTTGGAAGGCGGTGGGCCGTGCCGGCGATTTGCAATCGCCGTCGGGGGCGCTGGGAGGCACGACGACGATGGAACTGTCGGACGTTGCGGACGGCGGTTGCAAACCGCCGGCACGGAGGGCGGCCCATTCGCGCAATCGGCGAAACACATTCTCCACATCAATCACCGCGTCGTCCACGAGCGCGCCGATGGCGATGGCCATGCCGCCAAGCGTCATCGTGTTGATGGTCGCGCCGAA